>JAZOSV010000031.1:0-7899 GCA_045657345.1 Mycoplasma sp.
TTGTTTAAAATACATAATGTCCTCTCAAAAGTAGTGTTTTTGAAGTGGACTAAAATCCCCTAAGGTCCTTTTGGGGGATTTTTTCGTCTACCCCACAGATACATTATATAGGGGTGTCCAAAAAGATGGGTATAAAAACAGTAAATGATTTACACCTACTGAATATGAAAAAAATTTATATAATGAAAGTGGGCAATTTATTTAAAACTGTCTAATGCTTCTAATTTTACAAGGTAGTCCAGAAAGACTATGATTTAAACAATGCTGCCTTTATCTATATAATATATAAAAATATATGATATAATCAAGTTCATACATTTATCTAGATTTAAAAAAAATAAATATGAAAAAAATAGGGTTCAAAGATTTAAAAAATATGTTTTTATATGGTGTTAATAAAATAGCAGAAAATGCTGATTATATTAATGAATTAAATGTTTTTCCAGTTCCAGATGGTGATACAGGAACTAATTTAAAAATTACTTCAACTAATGCTTTTGAAGAGGTTGAAAAATTAGATATTGACGATATTGCTTTATTTGGTCAAGCTTTTTCTCGTGCTTTATTAATGAATGCTAGAGGAAATTCAGGAGTAATTTTTTCACAAATCATTAAAGGCTTTGTATCTGGATTTCATGCCGATAAAGATTTTATTGATGTTGAAACATTTATTAATTGTTTTCAATTAGCAAGAAATTCAGCTTATCAATCAGTTTCAAATCCAGTAGAAGGAACAATTTTGACAATTATTCGTGTGGTTGATGAAGAGCTTTTTAAAAATATTGATAAACTAGATTCTATTGAAAAGGTTTTAACTTTAGTAAATGATGTTGCTAAGGAGGCATTAGATAAAACTCCTGACTTATTACCACAATTAAAAAAAGTAGGAGTTGTTGATTCTGGTGGATATGGTTTATTAATGTTTTTTAATGGTATGCTTGAATCTCTTAGTAGTAATACTAACAAAAGAATTACAACTAATTTACAAGAAAAAAAACAAAATTTAAATAGTAAAGTCGAAGAATTATTTAATGATCATAATTATGAAGAAGGATTTGGATATTGTACTGAGCTAATTATAAAAATTAATTCTAAAATAGTTCCTAATAATGAGAAAAAACAAACTTTTTATATTGAACAATTTAAATTAGAAACTTTAAAAATGGGAGATTCATTAGTTTGTGTTCAAGATAATGATATTGTTAAAATTCATATTCATACAACTAAACCTGGTGATTTATTAAATTTTGCTCAAAAATATGGTGAGTTCATAAAAATTAAAATTGAAAATATGACCGAACAATTTTACAGTCGACTGAAAAAAGATGGAATTAAAGTAATTGATAATATTAAAAATAATCCATTGGAAATTAGATTAAACAATAAACCTCAAATTGTTTTAACTTGCCCAACAAAAAAAATCATGAGAATATTACAAAATGATTATGGTTTTAAAAATATTTTATGTACAGAAAATAAAGGCAATCCTTCCATTCAAGATATTTTGATGGCAATTCAAAAAACAAAATCAAAAAATGTAATTTTTATTACCGATGATTCAAATATTGTTATGGCTGCAAATCAAGTTGTATCGATCTTATCTGGCACAATTAATTTAAAAGTTTGTCCAGCTACTAATATTTTTGAAGCACTAATTGCTGGTTTAGAATTTGATAAAAATGCAACGCTTGATAATAATATCAAAGCTATGAATAAGGTGGTTAAGAATAGTTTTAGTGCTTTAGTTTCTAAATCAGTTAAAGATGTTGATTACAATAATATTAGCTTTAATAAAAATGATTTTATTGGAATTATAGATAAACGAATAGTAGTAGCAAACAAAGATGAAGATATTGCTTTAAAATTGATCATTGATTTATTAATGAATAAAGCTAAGAAACATGCAGACGTATTAATTATTTTCTATGACAATAAAAAAAGATTACCTATTTTAAAGAAAATTGAAGAATATGTTAATAAAAAATATGATTTAGTTTGTGAATTTCAAGAAGGAGGGCAAGGCATATATAACTATTATATAGGCTTGCAATAAGTTTATTATGATTATAGAAAAGATTAATAAAATTATTCTAGAAGCAATCAAAAAACAAAAAATAGAACTTGGTGAATCAACATTTTTAATTGAAAAATGCAAAAATATTAAATTTGGTGATTTTTCTTCTAATGTAGCCTTAGTTTTAGCTAAAAAAAATGGTTTAAAACCAATGGATATTGCTAACAAATTATGTGAATGTATCAAAAGTGATGAAAACTTTTCTAAAGTAGATGTAGCTAATCCTGGATTTATAAATTTATGATTATCTAATAAATATAAAAATGATCTTATTAATGATATATTAGATAAAAAAAATAATTTTGGAAAACTTGCTAAAAAAAGTCAAAAATATAGTGTTGAATATGTTTCGGCAAATCCAACTGGACTTTTACACATTGGTCATGCAAGAAATGCTGTTTTAGGAAATTGCTTAATTAATGTACTTGAATGATATGGAATTGATGTAGTTAGCGAATATGTTGTTAATGATGCAGGTAATCAAATGAATAACTTAGCAACTGCAGTTTTCATTCGATATAAACAACTTTTTGGTGAAAAAATCGAATTACCTAAAGACTCATATCATGGCAATGAAATTATATTAGTAGCTCAAGAATTAAAATCAAAATTTAATGATAAATTTCTTAAAGCAAAAATTAATGAAAAAGGTCGGATTGATAACGATGATTTTGAACATGAAATTAGATGATTTGCTCGTGATAAATTTTTAGAAATTATTAAAAATGATTTACATGATCTTGGTGTAGATATTCAATGTTATTTTAGTGAATATCAGATTCATCAAAAAGGTTTAATTAAAAAAATGATTGATGATTTTTTAACAAGAAAAGAAGCATATAAAAAAGATAATGCTATTTGATTAAATACAACTAAGTATGGTGATGATAAGGATAGAGTTTTAATTAAATCTGATGGTACACCAACATACTTTGCTCCTGATATTATTTATCATAACCATAAGTTTAATACTAATGGCACCCAAGTTTGTATAGATGTTTGAGGTGCTGACCATTATAGTTATATTACTAGAATGAAAGCAGCAATGCAAGCTTCAGGAATTGACCCTAATAATTTAATTATCATTACTTTACAAATGGTTAGATTAGTAAAAAATGGTAAAGAATTTAAGATGTCTAAAAGAACAGGTCAATCATTAACTACAAGAGATTTAATTGATGCTATTGGAAAAGATGCAGCTCGTTGATTTTTAATTCATCAATCATCTAATAATCATATTGAAATAGATGTCGATGTGGCAACAAAAAAAGATAATAACAACCCATTATACTATGTTCAATATGCCCATGCTAGAGCAAATCAATTATTAAATAAATTAACTGTTGAAAAACCTAAAAATTTTAATAATTTAAACTCTGATTTAGAACGCGAAATTATTAATGAACTATCTTTTTTTAAATTTACAATTGAAAATTGTGCTAAAACATATGAACCATATAAAATATCAGTGTATTTATATAATTTAGCTAAATTATTTCATAATTATTATGCAAATACTAAAGTACTTGATCCAAACAATAAATTTATGAATGAACAGTATTATTTTATTAAAGCAACTAAACAAGTGATAGCTAATGGTTTATCTATTTTAGGAATTAGTGCTCCTGATAAAATGTAATATAATTTAAGTTATGAAAAAGAAACATAAAGAATCTAGTTACTATGAAAATGATTATATTTTTGATAACTTTGTAAATAACATAAGTTTAGATGATAATTACAATAATATTGAATGAGGAAAAAAGGATCATTGTAAAATTAAAAAAGTCAAAATGAGAAATAAGGATTTAGTTATTAAAAATCGATTTGATTTTGGAAATGATGCTAATTTATTAATTAAAAATACTAAAGAAAATAAGCATAAGTTACCTAATATTTTTAATCTTGCTAAAAATAAAACAAAAAATGTATAAATTGTTTTTTAATTTATTTTTTTAAGTCTATAATTTTGTTAATATGTCATTTGTAGATGAGTGTAATATTTTATTAAAAGCTGGCAATGGTGGCAACGGGATAGTAGCTTGACGTCGAGAGGCACATGTACCGCTTGGTGGGCCAAGTGGTGGCAACGGTGGCAATGGTGGCAATATTATTCTAGTTGGTGACCATAATGAAAATTCATTGCAAAATTTAAGATTTTTAAAAAAAGTTGTTGCCAATAATGGCGAAAATGGTCAAATCAAAAATATGCACGGCAAGAATGGAGAGGATGTTAGAATCAAAGTTCCTGTAGGAACAATGGTTTATAACAAAAAAGACAAACAATTAATTTGTGATATTAAGCAACATGGACAAGAAGTAGTAGTTTGTTATGGCGGTTTAGGTGGGCATGGGAACTTCCATTTTAAATCAGGTTTTAATAAAGCACCATCATTGTATGAATTAGGTGATTTGGGAGAGTCTAAGGAATGTCATTTAGTTTTAAAGCATCTAGCTGATGTAGGAATTATTGGCTTACCTAATGCTGGAAAATCTACTTTTATATCTAAAATTTCAAATGCAAAACCTAAAATTGGTAATTATCAATTTACTACTTTAAATCCTATTTTAGGAATTGTTAACTATCAAAATAAGAAAATAGTTTTTGCTGATATTCCTGGTTTAATTGAGGGAGCAAGTCAGGGCTTAGGTTTAGGTCACAACTTTTTAAAACATATTGAAAGAACAAAATTACTAATTCATTTAATATCAATGGATGAAATTGATAATAGCGATCCAGTTAAATCATATGAAACAATAAAAAAAGAATTAGCTAATTATTCACAAGACTTATTAAAAAAGAAAACAATTATAGTTGCTAATAAAATGGATGTTGCTAGTGCTAAAAAAAATTTAGCTAAATTAAAACAATATTTAAAAGAAGAAGATATTATTGAAGTTTCAACTTTAAATAATCAAAATTTAGATGCTGTTATATCTAGAACATATCAATTACTAAATGTTGATGATATTGAACAACAATCTTTAGAACCATCTAAGGTAATTACTTTAAAAAAAGATTATTCTGATGAACTAAGTCGTAAACTTCTTATTACTAAACTTAACAAAGATACTTGAGATGTTAAGTGTGACTTTTTGAAATATTGAGCTCATAGAATACCGTTAACTACAAAAGATAATATTGTTCGTTTTAACCAAAAAATGAAAACAGTTGAAGTTGAAGAAACATTAAAACAAATGGGAGCAAATAAAGGTGATACTATTATAATTTATGAAGCAGAATTAGTTTTTGAGGATTAAACTATGGATAAAATTAAAAGATATTTGAATGATCTAGAAACATATATTAAAAAATTTTTATCACAAAATAAAATTCAAAAAGTTGTTATTGGTATAAGTGGCGGAATAGATTCAGCACTAGCCCTAGCAATTTTAAAAAGAGTATTAAAAAGCAATGATATCTTAGCTTATTTTATTGATATTAAATCTAATAAACAAGACTATGAAGATGCAATTTCTCTTTGCAAGCATTTAGAAATAAATTTGAATTATCTTAATTTAAATAAAGCATATAAGCAAATAATTAAAAAATTAGGAGTAAAAAATCTAACTATGCAAGCAAATATTAAAAGTAGATTAAGAATGACTACATTATATAATTTTGCATTTGCAAACCAAGCTATTGTAATTGGTACTACAAATCTAACAGAATTATATTTAGGATATTTTACAAAATTTGGAGATGGGGCTGCTGATTTGTATATCTTGACTGGTTTAATTAAAGAAGATATTTTAGCTATTAGCGATTATTTATTAATTCCAAAATTTATAATTAATAAAAAGCCAACTGCTGGTTTAATTCCAGGAGTTTTTGATGAAGACGAAATTGGTGTATCATATCAAAAAATGAATGATTTTTTAAAGGGAAGGAAAATAGATCAAAATAATTTTCAAAGACTAAAATTTTTACATCAAAAAAATAAGCATAAATTAAATTATAATATTTATAATAAAAAGATGAGTGATTATAAATAATCAATATGAAAAGAGATATTAAATTATTAATTTATATTTGTTTAATTGTAGTATCTTTGATATTATTAATTGTTAGTGCAATTTATTTTTCAAAAATAAATTTTGATATTAATAATAAATTTGAATTTTGAATTAAATTTTTGTGATTAAGTTTAGTTGTAATTTCTAGTAGTAGTTTTTTTACTAATTTCTGCTTAATATCAGAAAATTTATATTTAAGGTTTAAGAGGTGAAATGAATGCAAGAGAAAATAGCAATTTTACAAGACCGATTATCATTGTGTGAAAATGAACAAAAAATAATTGAATGTAAAAATATTTTTATTAAAGAATTTTTGAATCCCCTTTATCTTGAATTAAAGCATGCTGAAGACAAGAAAACTTTAGGTATGAGTATTAATAAATTTAAATTACAAATTGATGAATTAGTAGACTTAAGATTAGCTGCTATAAATTTACAAAATGATATATATGAAAATAAATTAGATAATAATATTGAACTAGATGTTTTTAGACAAGGAAAAAAACATTTTATCAATGCTGTTATTGACTCCATCATTGCTTTTTTTAAAAAATATGATTTTGAGTTTGTCAACGGACAAGAAATAGTATCTACTAAGTACAATTTTGATAATCTAAATATCGATGAAAACCACATAGCTAGAAACACTCAAGATACCTTTTTTATTAATAATCATATTTTATTAAGAACACATTGTACTGCATCGTCGGCACAAGTTTTAGAACAATATCAAGATAGGGATGATATTAGGGTTTTATCATATGGAAATGTTTATCGTAAGGATGATGATGATGCTACTCATAGTCACCAATTTACACAAATTGACATTGTCTGAATTCGTAAAGATTTTAATCTAGCTAATTTGAAATTCATTATTGATGAGTTAATTAAATATTTATTTGGTATTTTTTTAAAGACTAGATATCGTTTGAGTTTCTTTCCTTTTACTGAACCATCATTTGAAGTTGATGTACAATGTATCAATTGTTTAGGAAAAGGATGTAATATTTGTAAAAAATCAGGTTGAATTGAAGTCTTAGGAGCTGGAATGTTGCATCAAAATGTGATCAAACAAGCAGGTATTAAAAATATTTCTACTGGCTTAGCAGCTGGAATAGGAGTTGAAAGAATTGCAATGTTAAAGTACAAAATTCAAGATATCCGTGATTTTTATAATAATGACTTTGATTTTATTAAGCAATGTAAGGGATAAATATGATTATTAGTTATAAATTGTTAGTTTCTATATGTAAAGATATTAAAAAAATTCCTTTAGAGCAAATATTAAATGCTTTTAATTGTGTTGGCATTGAAGTTGAATCATGTAGAAAACATCCTAAAAATTCTGGTTTAAAAATTGTAAAAATTAAATCGATATCAAAACATCCCAATTCAGATAAATTACATTTAGTTCAAATTGAAGATTTAAATCAAAATGAGTATAGTGTTGTTTGTGGTGCATCTAATTTATTATTAAATCATTATGCTATCTATGCCCCAATAGGTGCAATTATTAAGGATAACATAGAAATAAAACCAAAAGAAATTCGATCAGTGATGTCACAAGGAATGCTTTGTGGATATGAAGAATTAACTAATATTAATCTTGATTTATTAGATAAAAAGGATAAAGAGGGAATTATTTTATTTAAACCTGAAGATTTGGTCTCAACTGATCCAATTGAATTATTAAATCTAAATGATATTGTTTTAGATTTATCAGTTCCATCAAATCGTAATGATTTAAATTCTTATTATGGAATTATTAATGAAATTTCTCCAATTATTAATATAAATTTTAAATTGGA
>JAZOSV010000032.1:0-4041 GCA_045657345.1 Mycoplasma sp.
CATTTCCACTTACAAAAATGCTGATATAAAAATAATATTATTGGCGAATGTATTTAATTTAAAACTTAATTTATAGATTTTCTTATATTTATTCATATCTAAATAAATGCTACTTAAGCTTAAATAAAAATTTCATTTGCAATAGTACTATTATTAAATTTTTAATAGTCCTTATAGTTTTTCTAAAAAGGTTTTAAATCAGGTAATTGAAAGAAAAAAATTAGTGAATCAGCTATAGCTATAAATCGCAAAATTAACAACAACAGGAGCAATTTGAATTTCTCGCCAAGTAATTGATAAAGCATTTATTATTAAGCTCATCCCTTCATAGTCAAAAATGTTTTCTAAAAAAGAGGCACACTTAAGATTTTGAATTTTTCTTGATACATTTATATATTTTTATCAACTAGTAAATTATCTAGATCATTTAAATTTTGTTTATATTGTTCTACTTATTTATATAAAAAGTATTCTTATCAAATAATATGCTTTGTTTTGTTTGATTTTTCCTTTATAATCCAAAATACTTTTCTCCTTTAACATAATAACTGTGCTACATATACTATTTAGTTATAATTTGATAATCTAATAAAAATTGCATTTAAAAATATAAATTAAATTATTATTAAAATCTAAAATGAATCTTAAATAATCTTTATAAATATAGAGCAATATATAAAAATCCCTTCCAAAATGGAAGGGATTAATTACTGTTAATTTATTAAAAACAAATCTTAATAAACAGCTACTTTTGGTTTAATAGTTGATTCTATTCCTAAAGCTCTTTCATATGCTTCAATTGAACCATATTTTTTAATATGAACTCTATCTTCAATAACTGTTGGTAATAACATTAATGCAACAAAGATACATAGTGCAGCAAGTTTCATTGCTCTACTAATTACTCCTTCATTACCACCAATTGGGCCATTATAGAATTGATCATTTCAACCAGGTTGTGCACAATTGATTAACATAAACACATTAATGAATGCATCAAGGAATAAGAAGATTAATACAATTCCAATGATAATTACTGAAACTCATGCTAATGGAACAAAAGATTTTTGTTGTTCTGTTTTCACAAAATGTTGTTTTCTATTTTTAATACCACCAAAGATTGGAAGCATAATAAACATAAAGGCAAATACAGCAGTTCAAGTACCAGTTAAATCACAGAATGCATAGATACCTGACATTTCTACAGAACCATAGAAAGATACTTTTACACCATCTTCAATTTTCCCATAGGTATTAAGTAATCCTTGTCCTTGATATGCATAAGCACCAATAATAGTAAACGTAACAACAATTGGAACAGTAATAATAACTGAATATCAAATACCAACCATTGGCTTGTTAGCATTTAATTTGTTTTTAAATCTTTGTGAAAATGGTAATTCGTTTTCTTTAATTAAATCCTCAACAAAACGAGGTGCTCACATAGCGAAACCATTAATAATCCCTAAAACACCAATTGCAATAGTTAAGTTAAGTACTCCAAAAATTCATAATACTTTATTAGTTATAAGAAAATCTTGGAATCCAGTTAAACCACCATTACCAGTTAAAGACATAGAGATTGCAATTGCTAAATAAATAATAGTAACTGCACCTAAACCTAATACAATTGCTAATGGTGTTTTTTTAGGTTCTTTCATTTCTGATTGAATCCCAGCTGTTACATAGAAACCATCATAAGCAAAGAAGATTGCTCCAATAGCCATAAATAAACCAATTGCCGGTGACATAAAACCAAATTCAGTTGGATTGTATTTTGATGAAATAGTACTATTTAAACCGCCTAGTTCATTGGTTGGAAGTGGGTTAGCACTCACATGTGCTCCTTGAATAGCCACAATTACAAAACCTAATACAATAGTAGCAACTAATGGAATAAACTTAACTGCTAAAATACCTTTATTCATGATGTTTCCAGCACGTGAAGACATCCCTGATACAAAAATAAAGTAGAATGAAATTGCTAGGGAAATAATAAATCAAATTACCCAATCAGCCTTTCCTCCTGCAATTGAATTACTACTGTTACCAAAAGCACCAATAGCATCCTGCAATGACATAATTACATAAAAAGGCATGAAAAAGTATGTCAATGGTAAGTATATATAAAACATGAAGTTTTTAGAAGCTTTATATATCGTACGGCTATTGAAAACTTTACATCAACCAATTAATGATAAATTGTCATTACGAGCACTAGCAATTTCCATAAGAGCTAGTGCCATAGCAATAACTGCAAAAGCAGCAATTAATCAAGCTAAAATGGCAAATACTAATGAACCTTGAGAAGATTCAAGTACACCTTTAGCTTTAAAGAATATCCCTGCACCAATAGAAGAACCCATAACGATCAACATTGCAGAGAAGAAACTAATCTTCTTACTAGTTGATTGAGTTGCAATACTTGGACTTTCTTGAGCTATTGCTGATTTTTTATTTTTTTTGAACAATTTAGCCATAAAAAATCAAAAGACTCCTTTCTGTATAATTATAATACTTTTATATGATAGATAAATATTTATTAATAAGGTATAGAAAAAATCTTATATATATAAGTTGAAGATATTATCTAATTGTTTTAAAAACATTTGCATCTTATCTTAAAGATTTATCAAAATTTTGTCCTAGAAATTTAGGAGCAATGTTTTTATAAGAAAATGCAGCCAAAACAACTAATGAAAAAGCGAACGGAATTGCTTTTCCGACATAAGAAGCATAAGTGCCGACTTGATCTACTAATCCTAATTTATTTAAAATTATTTGATTTTGGAATACACAATTTAAAATTGAAAATATTAATGCCGAACCGATTATAAATGGGATTTTTCATCCACCAGAAACAACAATTGCAACCGCTAAGAAACCTAATCCAGAAACATTTCCTTCAAAAAATTGGGAAGAACTTCCAATTTCTGTTCCGCCATACATGAATAAAGATCCTGCAATTGCTGCTAATGCCCCAGAAATCATCATACCAATTCATTGATATTTATAAACATTAAGACCTTGAGCATCTACAGCATTTGGATTATTACCAACTGCTTTGAATCTTAACCCAAATCTGGTTTTAGAAATTAAAAATCATAATAGTACCATACCTATTAATGAAATAATTAAAATAATAATTGTTTCACCAAATAATGATGAGCCAGCAATTTGTATAGATGGAGAAAAATAAGAAATAATTTTAGGCTTTAACCCATTGGAAATTGCTTGCCCAATTGGTTTAGTTAAAAATGTTGCCAAACCAGCAATCAATAAATTAATTGCAGTACCAGCAATAATATGGTTGGTTTTTAATTTAATGGTTAAAAAACCAAATATAAAACTTAAGAGTACTGAAAAAATCATTGATAGCAATAATGGTATTAAAAAGAGCATGCCACCGGTATCAGGAAATACTTGATTAAAAATCATACCAAAAATTGAATAAATTAATGCCCCAAAAATCATTTGTCCATCTATTGCAATATTAGAAATACCCATTTGCTCACAAAAATAACCAGCTAATGAAGCAAAACCTAAAATAGCAAACAATAAAAAAATATTATTCATTAACGGGGAAACAATACTATTTCATTCCATACTAACTTAACTCCCTTACTTGTACAGCTTTATCAATCAACTCATTAAGTGTATCTATGTAATCTTTTGATTTAATTCTTTCATCAATTATTTTTCTAATTTTAATAACTTCTTGTTTAAATTTTTGATCATCATCAATTATTTTGTTTTGCCTTAAAATCATCTTATTAATGTGATTAAATTTTCATTGATTAGATTTATCAATTGCTTTTCGACTTATTTTTTGTAATTTACTTCCTTTGCTTCGCTGTTTTAAATGATTTAAATATTTAGTTAATGATGTGTCATACTTGTTACTAATTTTTTGTTTTTTAATGTCTATCAATTCTTTAGTTACAATTTTTTTTGATATTAAATTCTTAATTTTATTAAAGTTAAAAGTATCAATTACTCTAGCTTTATCTTCTAAATATTGATTTGTTAATTTCATTTGTT
>JAZOSV010000033.1:0-9225 GCA_045657345.1 Mycoplasma sp.
TACTACTAGCGATAAAAATTAATGAAGTTGGCCAATCTATTTTTAAGTCAAAATTAAAATTTTTATATAAAAAGATTGAATTAATAATTAAAGCAAAAATTAATATAGAAATTAAAGAGATAATAAAAATAAAAGTTTGTGATAAATGTAAGGCTATTGTTTTACCATCAAAAATAATACTAAAAAAACCAATATAGTATGAATCTAATGGAGCTAATTCTTTATCTCATAAAATGATTTTTTCGGGAATGTAAAAAACAGATACACAAAATAAAACTATTAAAAATGCTGTAATAGCTACAATCAATGAAACTTGAATTATCTTTTGTGATATTAATAATTTAACTGAATTTATTTTAATCATTAATTAAATATCTAAATCCTTAACTATTTCATCAATTTCAGCATCTGGTAAGGCAATTTCACTTTGTTTTTTACTAGCACTGCCAAATTTAAAACGACTTTCTTTTGCACGCTTTTGACTAGGTGAAAGATTTAAATTATCATCAATTATATTAGCATTTGCCTTATGAATTTCTTTATCAACATCATATGGAACTCACTGATCTGCTTTAGATTCAAAAACATTTCTATTACCATCATGATACATTCACTTTCCATCTTTTGATAAAAATGCGACATTAGCTGGGTTCTTTAAAATTTCATCTCATTGAACTCCTTGTTTAACAACGTTTATTTCTGTACCTGATAGAGCCTCATCAGTAGCTAATGTTCTAATACCTTTTTCTTCTAATTGTTTTTTATATTTATGAAATGATTTATGTTCTTGTTTTTGTTTTTTAATTTTACTAACTTCATCTAATAATTGTTTAGAGAATTTTGACCGTAATGAATAGATAGTTTTTTTAGCAAAACCTCAATTTGATTTAATATTCTCATCAATTTTTTCATAATCAATTTCATGTAATATCTTAAATAAGTAAATTGCAACTGGCAAGGCAATAAAACCAAGAAAAGCAAATAATGTAAAAAAGACAATTAAAATAATTCCTAAAATAGATAATGTAAAAACATTACTTTGTAAAAATGAATTATAAATAAAAGTATATGTTGAAATATCAAGTGAATATAAATAACCACTATTTCGTAATCAATCAACATAGGCCTCAATTGTAGGTGCTGAAATTGGAAGAACTTTAAGGTTTCCATTATCAATAAAGTTTTTTAATTCTGAAATTAATTGTATTTTTGTACTATCATCACTAGCATTGTCAATTAAAACCATATAATTTCTAATTTGTTGTGCTTCTAATGAACTAAAAATTGGTGGAGGAATTAAGACAAAAATTAAGATAATCAAAAAAGAAATTAATATAAAAACATATGCCAAAATTGAGAGAATTTTTGTCAATTTGCTATATTTTACAATGAGTTTATCTTCTTTTTTTAAATAAAGAAAACTAATGATTCCAAGAATAATGGAAACAAATACAAAAGCACATAATAAATATCCTAAAATAGTTAATCCAGATATTTTATTATTGTTAGCAACGTAAAAATTAGAAATATTTACATTCTCATTACCAACTAAATTAATTACAAAAGGACTAAAACATAAATATGCAGTTAATACAAAAGTAGCAACAAAAAATAAAATAAAAGCCAAGCAAAAAATTCTTAAATAATTCTTTTTAAAATAATTAATTGAACCATAATATTTATTTTTAACATTAATTACACCATCTTTATATTGTTTAACAAATAAACGATAAAAAATATTTTTATCTCGTTGCTTTTGTTTCACATTAGCTAATGATTCAAATTCAGGATCAAAAGCTTGTTGTGTATCATCTAAATTATTTAATGATTGTTTAATTTTATTCTTTCGACGAAACATTTTTAACCTTAAATAAACTTTTGTTAAAGGTTTTATTTGCATCAAAACCTAGAAACTCAATAATAGTAGCAGCCACATTAGTTAAATCAGCTCCATTATCTAAATGATATTGTTTTTTATCAACAATAATAAATGGAACTAAATTAGTGGTATGACTTGTGTAAATTATACCATTTTCAAAGTAATTTTTTTCTATATTACCATGGTCAGCTGTAATTATTAATGGAATATTAAATTTACAATGAATTTTTTGATAAATATTTTTTAATTGTTTGTCTAATGTTGATATTGCCTTTAAACACGCCTTATAATTTCCTGTATGAGCTACCATATCAGCATTGGCATAATTAACAAGAATGACATCATATTTATCAATATTATCAAAAATTGCCTTTGTAATGTATTTTGCACTCATTGCTGGTGTTTTTTCAAAATTACTAACATTTGGCGATGGGATTAGGATGGTATCACACCCTTTTGGCTTTTCTTTATTCATAACATCTAAAAAAAAAGTAAGATGAGCATATTTTTCAGTTTCAGTAATTCTCAATTGTTTTAAATTAAGTCTAGATAGTTCCTTACCTAAATACACATCCGGTTTTAAAAAATTAGCAAAAATATGATTTACACCTTTTAAGTTGTAATCTGTTAAAGTCATAATATTAACATCTATTGGTTCATCAACATGAAATTTATAGTCTAAATAATCTCTAGTAAATAAATGAACTAATTGTCGCATTCTATCACTTCGATAATTAAAGAAAAATAAGAAATCATTTTCTGTGATTTTAGTAGCCTGATTATTAAAAGATTTAGGTGATAATAATTCATCACTGATACCACTTTTATAAGATTGCTCAATATAAGCAATTGGCTCGATATTATCTTGAGCAATGTTAATCATTTCATTATATGATAGTAAGGTTCTTTTGAAATTTTCATTTCTATCTAAACTATAATATCTACCGGCAATTGATCCAATAACTGCTTTTTTTGTCTTAATATATTGGCTATCAATTTTTTTTAGAATAGTTAAAAATTCTTTATCTTTACAATCACGTCCATCACTTATTAAATCAAGAACTGGTTTTATATTACATTGATTACATATTTTTATAAGTTCATATAAATGTTCAATACTAGCATGGATATTACCAGTAGAAACTAAGCCAATTAAATGCACATTTTGATGTTTGCTTTTAACTTCTTTTAATAATTTAACTAATTTAGATTTATTTTGTTTAAAAGCTTGATCTACTAGCCTTTTGCCCATTAATATTTTTTTACCAGATCCAATAGTTAGGTGACCAACTTCAGAATTACCAGATTGATTTTTAAATAAACCGACTCGTTCTTCGGAGGCAATTAACTTAGTTGATGAAAAATTTTCAAATAAATAATTAAAACATTTAGGTTTAGCATCAAAAACTGGATTACCTTTTTTATTTATTCCAATTCCTAAACCATCTAAAATAATGAAAACTAGCTTGCATTTCATTTAGTTCTTCCTATTAATTTAATGAATTGATTTGCATCTAAACTAGCTGTGCCAATAAGAAAACCATCTAAATTTTGTATATTTGATAAATAGTTAATATTATCATCATTAACTGAGCCGCCATATAAAACATTAAAATTAGTTTCATAATTAATTTGCCCAAACTGCTTAATAATATTGATAATCATCTCGATTTCATTGTTACTTGGAATTTTATTTGTCCCAATTGCTCAAATTGGCTCATAGGCAATTGTTAAGTTTTTTAACAACAAATTATTATTAATTCCTTTTAAAGCATTAGCGATTTGCCTTAACAAGAAACCATCTGTTTGTTTATTGTTGTAAATTTCTAATGTTTCTCCTATGCATAAAATTACATTAAAGCCCTCTGACAAACATTTTTTAATTTTTTGATTAATTTCATGTTCATCATTATTAGAAAAAATTCTTGTTTCTGAATGACCTATAATGACATTGTTTATGCCTATATTCTCTAAATGCTTATATGATGTTCTTGCTGTATAAGACCCAAATGGAACATAATCTATGTCCTGTGCAAAAATTTTAATATTATTTTTAAAATATGTTTTAGCAACAAATAATCAAACATCAGGAACTGCGATTCCTATTTCAAAGGTATTTTTAAAATTAACATCATTAATAATATTAGCAAAATTAACTACACCACTTAATGTTTGATTGCATTTTCAATTTCCAATTATTTTCTTTTTCATTATTTAATTCCAAAAAAACTTACTAAATCTTCATTAATCAATTCAACAATTCGTTGCTTTTGCTCTAATTTCACTTCATATTCATTATACCCATTATTTTTATCAAAATATAGATTATAATAAATTTTAAATTTTGGTTCTGTACCAGATCCTCTAAATTTAATTCATG
Organism: Mycoplasma sp.; assembly: GCA_045657345.1. Taxonomy (GTDB): domain Bacteria; phylum Bacillota_I; class Bacilli_A; order Mycoplasmatales; family Mycoplasmoidaceae; genus Mycoplasma_L. The sequence goes on from JAZOSV010000033.1 coordinate 4,260, forward strand.
AACGATTATCATCCATTAAAAATTCTAAACAATTACCTTGTTCATTTCAAACAATTTCTTTAATTTTAAATTTATCAATTTTAGACAAATGTGTCATAGAAATTTTTGCAATTAAATTACTTGAAAATTTAGCTATATTGTCAGTTTTAATTTTAATTGAAAATGTTTGTCCATATCAATTTCCAAATGCTAAATATATTTTTTTATTTAACAGATCAACTAAACTCATCCCTTTGCTTTTATAAAAACTATAAATTTCCAACATTAAAATGGCTGATGCTAATCCATCTTTTTCTCTATTAGCATCACTAATACACATACCGATAGCCTCCTCAAATGATAAATTAAAGTTATTTTGCGAATCAATGGCCTCATCCATTACTTTAGCTAAATTTTTAAACCCTGTGCCTGTTCTTAAAACAATTCCATTTCATTTGTTTACTATATTATCAACAAGATTATTACTTACATAAGTAGAAATAATTAATGGTATTTTATTTTCATTTTTTTGATTGTAGTTTAATAAATAATAAGTTGCAATGATGGCCATTTCATTACCTGATAAAAAGACTCATTTTCCTTGGTGCTTAATTGCAATTCCTAATCGGTCGCCATCTGGATCAAAGCCTAAAATAATTTCTGCACCTACTTGATTTGCTATTTCAATAGAAGGAAGAAATGATTCAGGATCTTCAGGATTAATATTAGAATCATTTATAAAATCATCATCATAAAAACATTGTTCTTGATTCAAATATAATGAATATCCAAATTTTTTTATAAAATCAAAAAAAGTTTTATTACTTAATGCACCATGATGAGTAGTAATAACTACCTTATCATTTTTTTTGAAATTATTAATATTCACTTTTGACTCAATGTCCTCAAAATAATCTTCAATCAAACTATCAGGAATATAGCTAATTAATCTTTTATTATATTTTAAATTTAGATCTAAATTCTTTTTTCAATCTGGAATTAATTTAGTTAAAATATCAACCTCATTTGGCAATAATTGCCCACCACTTGCATTATATGCTTTAAATCCATTATATCTTTTAGGATTATGACTTGCTGTAATAATAATAGCACCATCTAATTTTAATCTTCTTACTGTATATGAAACTAATGGAGTTGGAATTGGTGTGCCCCTTTTAAAAAATAAAACATTAATACCCATACTTGTTAATGTTCTAGCAATCACTTGTCCAAAAAAAGAACCATTTTTTCGATTATCAAAAGCAATTAAAACTTTTATCTGTTTTTTATTTTTATTAACATCTTGTAAATATTTTCCGTATGCAATAGTTAATTGTTGATATGTAAATTCATTAAGATATAAATTGCCAGGGCCCATAAATGCACGATAACCAGCAGTTCCAAATTTAATTTTTTCCTCACTAAAAGATTTTTTTATATCTTCTTGTGACATTTCGTTCATCATTTCTTCCTTCATTTCATAAGGAACATTTTCGTGCTTTAATCAGTAATCAAAAATTTTATTCATGCTCTACTCCTTAGAAAAATAATTAGTTCGAAAACAAACTGGTAACAATTCTTTAAATAGATATTTTTTAATTTCGCCATTAATGTTATAAACAAAAATGGGTGTATCATCCTCAAAAAAATCAGCTAACATTTGTAAACAAGCTCCGCAAGGAACTCCAAAGCTTTTTTTGTTTGAGCAAATAAGATGTAATTCCTTAAAATTACAACTCCTAGCTGCAATAGCACTAACAAGGGCACTTCGTTCTGCACAAATAGTTAAACCTAATGAAGAACACTCAACATTTACGCCTTTAAAAATATTATTGTTTTTATCCACTAAAATACTAGCTACTTTATAATTTGAAAAAGGAGCATGTGAATTTTTTTGTAATTCTAATAATTGATTGAAATAGTTCATAATTATTAATTGTTATGTATATCTATTATAACAATTTCATTTAAACTTAGATATTTACTTTCTAATATTTAACCTTATTTAAATAATTTAAAAATTAATAATTACTTTTAGTTGAAATAAAAGGAATAAATAAGTTATATGCTTTTTGCTCTTAATTGACCACATGCACCATTGATGTTTGCACCTTTTTCTTGCCTAACTGTTACAATAATATTATATTTTTTTAACTCATTAATAAAGCTCTTTATATTATCACTACGTTTAAAGTTAGTATTATCAACACTATTATAAGGAATTAGGTTTACATAGCACAACATACCATTTAGTAATTTACCTAATTGTTGGGCACATTCTTTGGTATCATTTATTCCTTTTAACATGATGTACTCAAAAGTAATTCTCCGATTAGTTGTTTTTATAATATATTTACAAACATTAATAATTTTTTCTATATTATATGCTTGATTAACTGGCATTAATTGATTTCTTATTTGATCATTAGGAGCATGTAGTGAAATAGCAATCCCTACTTGTGGGAAATCATTCACAAAAGTTTTTAATTTTTCAACCAACCCACAAGTTGAGATAGTGATTTTTCTTGAGCCAAGTGCTAAACCAAAATCACTACGAACAATATTTAAAAACTTTTTTAAATTTTCATAATTATCAAGTGGTTCGCCTATTCCCATAACTACAATATTTCTTATTTTAGGTAAATTATGTTCTATCAAGTACATATTAGAATAAATCAATTGTAATACTATTTCACTTGCTGTTAAATTCCTAATTTTTTTAAGCTGACCTGATGCACAAAATTTACATCCCATATTACATCCAACTTGAGAAGTAACACATAAAGAATTGCCATATTCAAAATTCATAATTACACTTTCAATTTTATTACCATCTTCTAATTCGAAAAGAAACTTAACTGTTCCATCCTTATCCTTTAACAATTTATCAACTTTTAATGTTGGAAAATAAAAGGTATCTTTTAGAAAAGATATATTCGTCTTTGAAATATTTGTCATTTCATTAAAATTAAAAATGAATTTCTTATATACTCAATCATAAAGTTGTTTTGCTAAAAAAGGTTTGAGATTATACTTGTTACAAAGTGATAATAAATCATTGTAGTCATAATTAAAAAAATCCTTCTTAATATCCATTATTTAGCTCTTTTAATTATTTTTTTAATAGATTTAATTGTTTTTTTAAGATCATCATTTATTACTTGGTGATCATATTTATCTTTATATAAAAGTTCATCATTAGCAATTGAAATTCTTTTAGTTATAGTTCGTTTAGAATCTGTTCCTCTATCTTGAAGGCGTTGATAAATAGTCTCAATATCTTTGGGTAAAATAAAAATTGATACTATATCACTAGCAAATTTTTTCATAATTTCTAATGCACCTTGAACTTCTATTTCTAATAAAACATTGAATCCCTCATCTAATTTCTCATAAATTATAGATTTAGGTGTACCATAATAATTACCAGCATATTCAGCTCATTCTAATAAATCATTATTTTTTATAGCTTCTTGAAAAGTTTTTTTATTTACAAATCAATAATGTTCACCATTTTTTTCTTGTTCTCTTTTTGTTCTAGTTGTCATTGAAATTGAATAAAAAAGATTTAATTTTTTATTAGCTAATAAATTTTTAATAATTGTACTTTTACCAACTCCAGATGGTCCTGAGATAATAAAAATTTTGCCTTTTTTCATATTTTAATTATAAACCCTATTTTCCCTCACAAAATATGATTGAGGATGTTTGCAAACAGGACATATTAGTGGTGGGGTTTTGCCTACATGTAAATGACCACAGTTAGTACAAATTCATAAAACAGGTTCTTCACTATTAAAAACTTGATTATTAGTCAAAGAATTTAATAAATCATTAAAACGTTTTGAGTGATGGCTTTCTACTTCACCAACTAATTTAAATAATTTTGATATTTCATAATATCCTTCTTCTTCAGCAATTTTAGAAAATTCAGAATACATTTCATTTCATTCGTAATTTTCCCCTTTAATTGCATCTTTTAGATTCTCTAAAGTAATTGGAATATCATCATCATGCATTTTCTTAAATCAAATTTTTGCATGCTCTTTCTCATTCTTTGCAGTCTCTTCAAAAATACTAGAAATTATATTCAACCCTTCTTTTTTAGCTTTTGATGCATAATATAAATATTTAGTATGAGCCTCAGATTCCTTAGAGAAGGCTATCAATAAGTTACTTCAAGTCTTTGACTTTTTAAAATCCATAAAAACTCCTTAATATAGAGAAAGAGATATAAATGTATTTATAGTTTTTAAGAATAATTATTATCTAGTATGACTAATATTTTTAGTAACAATAGTAGATGATCTAGAATTTTTATTCTTCAATTGATTCATCGGAACTCTTTCCCGTGCAATAATTTGAGAACTTTTATTTTTTGTTTCTTGTTTTAACTCATGTTCTGATTTATTTACATGATTTTGATTACTATTTTTATTTTTCTTGTATCCTACTTTAACTCTATTCTTAACATTTTTTAAAATTTCTGGATCATTTTGTAATTTTTTAATATCACTTATAACATCTTGTAATTCTCTTTGTTTGTGTTCAACATTTTCATGTGTAATATATCTTGATGATAAATAAATTTTTGGTTCATCTCTACTAACCATTCCATAATCATCATAAGCACGATTTGATAACTCAAGCATCATTTTTTGTGCCAAATCAAAATCATCATATGTTCTTTCTTCATTAACTAAAATTTTTGGTTTTTTTATATCTTTTCGTTCAATAATATAAAATTTTACTTTTCTATTTCGAAAATCTTTTTCCATAAATAAATGTCCTTACAAAACTATATATATAATTATAACTATAATTTTTTACTCATAAAATTTTTTTCATGTTTTTATACCCATCTTTTTGGACACCCCTATATAATGTATCTGTGGGGTAGACGAAAAAATCCCCCAAAAGGACCTTAGGGGATTTTAGTCCACTTCAAAAACACTACTTTTGAGAGGACATTATGTATTTCAAACAA
>JAZOSV010000034.1:0-3332 GCA_045657345.1 Mycoplasma sp.
TATAACTTCAAAAGGTTCCATTATTACTCAGAATTAGAACATCTACCTTATGCTCAAAGATTTTTAATACCTAAAATTGCTATAAATTCTAATATAATGAGATATAGACGTTACCAGTCCCAAAAGATGGTGCATTAAACACAAATATATAAGGAGATATTATCAAATATTACAATAAATTAAATAATCTAATTGAAAAGATATCAATAGATTTAAAAGAAAGAGATGAACCTATTAAAATGGCAATATTGGCTATGTTAGGAGGAGAATCAATATTTTTATTAGGTCCACCTGGTGTTGCTAAATCTTTACTTTCAAGAAAAATGCTTGAAATAGTTAAAGATTCTAATAACTTTGAATATCTTATGAACAGATTCTCAACACCTGATGAAATTTTTGGACCTATTTCTATTAAAAAGTTAGAAGAAGATATTTACGAAAGAAAAACTAAAGGATATCTTCCAACTGCAGAAATTGCTTTTCTTGATGAAATATGAAAAGCATCTCCATCAATCCAAAACACATTGCTTACAATAATTAATGAAAAAATATATATGAATGGTAATAATGTTGAGAAAGTTCCTTTATTACTATTAATGGCTGCATCTAACGAACTGCCTGCTGCTGGTGAAGGTCTTGAAGCATTATATGATCGTTTTATTATAAGATTGTATGTTGATAATCTTGTATCAAAAGATAATTTTAGATATGTTATAGACACATCATCTCATAAAGAAGTTAAGATAACAGATGAAGAAAAAATAACAAAAGAAGACATTACAAATATTCAAAAGAGCTCAAAATCTATTAAAGTGGATGACAATACATTTAATTTTATTTGTGAACTTAAAAACAAATTAAATGCAGTTCTTGGAAAAAATGCTCCATATATTTCTGACAGAAGGTGAAAGAAAATTATAAGTTTGTTAAAAGTGAGTGCTATTGCATCAGATAGAGAACAAATTAATCCTTCGGATTGATTGTTAATAAAAAATATGATTTGAGAAACAGAAGAGCAACAAGAAAAAATATTATCTTTATTTAATCAAATTTGAATTGATAATGTAATTAAAATTTCATCTTCTGTATCTGTTTCTGAAGCCCAAACTATGATTGATAGTTTATATGATGAATTTTCAAAAGCATATGTAAGTGATAAAAAAATAAAAGAGTTTAATTATAAAGGTAATAAAATGATAGGATATTTATCAAATGATTATTCGAAAATGCTTTTATTAGAAATAAATGATATAGCAATTATAAAAAATAATTCATCTTCAAATTATTTTAATTATTACTATACTGAAAAAGATAAACAAAAAAATAAAACGATAAATTCTTCAGTTTATTCCAATGGATCTTATTATAATTACTTCAAAATTAATAGTGATGATACATTAAATTTTGATTCTAAAAAATTCAAACCAGTTTATGAGATAACAAAAAAAGTTGATAATGAGCAATTACTGAAAATAAAACAAAATAATGTAGAGTTTTTAAAAAGTTTAAATGAATTGAATTCCAATAAAGATAAACTATTAATATCTCTTAAAAATGAAACATCATTATTATCTTCAACATATGATTCGCAATTAAATAAACTTGAAATAGAAATAGATAAGTCATTTAGAGAACTATATGAAAAATCTTCAGAACTTTCAGGGAAAATTTCTTCCTTGTTAAATGGCGATGATATGAACCATGGACAAGATGACTTTGAAGATAATAAAATCAATCATATCATATTGTAGATAACTTTAAAGAGTCATTTTTTTGAGCAAAGGTTAAAATAATGCAAAATTTTGATAAAGAAATATATGAATCAACAAAAGAGAATATAGTTAAAAAATTAGATTACTATAAAAATGATTTATATAGTAAAATATCTTTTTCAAAAATAGATGATGAAGATTTAATTAATGAACTAAAACAAGATATAGAAAGTAAATTTTCTTTAGATGAAAAAAAATTAGGCAAATTATGAGAATCTAAAGAAATACCAAATAATTTATTAGAAGATATAAATGGTTCTAATATTAAAAATGCTATTAATCAATTAAAAAAAATAAATACTATTGATACAAAAAAAGAAAAAATATACTTAGATTTGCTAACTAAAGGCCAAATAAAAGAAGTTAAATATGATATTGCAAATGAAGTATCTAATAGTCTAATCACAAAAATATCACTTAGATATTTTAATTATTTTGATATGTTGAGAAGAAAATATATTAAAGAACTGATTGAGAAAATGAAGTTAATTGAAGAAATGACAAAAAACATTAAATCATTCTCAAATGTTTTTGGTAGATTTTGGGATTTATCTATTCATGACTTATATAAAGTAGATATAAGCATGTTAAAAAAATTACAGGAAATTTTAAATAGAAATAAATTCATTGAGAGAATAGCAACACTATTAGGTAGATTAGCTTCTAGTCAGAAAAAATATGAAGAATATTTAATAAAAGAAAGTATATTTGTTCCTAGCAACAAAAAAACATACTATTCTCCTGAAAACACTACATCTATAAAATATGGTAATGACATTCAAAATATTTTAAGATATCAATTTGTATTAAGAATGAAACAAGATACAAAAAACATTTTTAATATGAATTACATTGAAAAGAAATTACTTCAATTAGATCAAAATGCAAAGTTACTAGATGAAATATATGTCAACAGAAAAGAAAGAAGACTTAAAGAAGATGAAAAAGGACCTTTTGTAATGTGTATAGACACATCAGGCTCAATGCATGGAGAACCTGAAGATATAGCAAAAGCATTCGCTATGGCAATAGTAAGAATTGCTGCAAAGGAAAAAAGAAAATGTTACATCATTTCCTTTTCTACCGGAACATATGAATTCAACGCTTCTGATTTAGGAACAAATTTTGATAAATTCTATAAATTCTTATCTATGAGTTTTCATGGTGGTACAGATATTATGCCGGCTCTTGATTCATCAATAAAAAAAGCAAAGGAACATGGTTATCAGAATGCAGATATAATTATTATCTCTGATTTCATTATTAACTCCATAAGTGATAAGTTAAGAAAAGAAATAGATGATATTAAAAAGAAAAAAGTAAGACTTCATGCATTATCTATAGGTTGTAGTCAAATTAAAGAGAATATGTCATATTTCACAAATAATTGGGTTTATGATGGGACAAAAGAGTCCATTGATCCCAAATTGAATTATTAAGTGCAACGCCTTTGATAAAATAGAGGTGGAGCACTTTTTAATTTTGTAAATATATAAAAAAGTGCCCCCTTTAGTACGGAAAGGGAGCAATTATGTTATACACTCAAATAACTCATGATGA
>JAZOSV010000035.1:0-21199 GCA_045657345.1 Mycoplasma sp.
TATTATTAATATTAATTGTATTTTCACTTTGACCATAAATAAAATTTAAAAATATTCAATATCTTTTTTTTAAAGTTTTCTTTAATAAATTTTGGTCTTTAAAATTAATAAAATCTTTAATTGTTTTAATATTAAGTTTTATAAAAAAATCATTAGTTCTTTTCCCAACTAAAAACATATTTTTAATTGGTAATGGTCATAATTTTGTTTCTATTTCATTAGTAAATATTCAACCAATCCCACTTTTTGGTTTTAGATCTCCAGCAGTTTTAGCCAAGAATTTTGTATCGCCAATTCCGATTGTAACAATTAAACTAGTTTGTTTAAATATTTCTCTTTTTAATTGTGTTGCCAAGATTTGATAATTATTATGATATTTTTTTATAATATTACTAACATCGCTATAGCATTCATCAATTGAGGCTATTTCAATATCACATTCTAAAAAATTTTTAATTACTTTAAAAAACTCAATTGATTTAGCTTGATAATATTGATGATCAGCTTTTACTACTTTAATATGAGGATTAAGCTTAAAAGCATCTAATAATCGCATTCCACTATTTATTTTATATTTTCTAGCTAAAGGATTACTAGTAGAGATAACACTTCTTTTAGCGCGTTCAGCAACAACAAATGCTTCCTTTTCTAATTTTGGATTTTTAATTTCTTCACAACGAGCAAAAAAATAATTAATATCAATATGAAAAATAATATTAGACATGTTTAAATAATCCTAAAAATTCTTTATTCCCTTTTTTTGCTCCTACAATTGGCGATTCAATTAAGTCAAACATTTCAAAACCAAATTTTTTTGCAAATGATTTTACTTTGCTTATGGCTAATAAATGATGTTTTGTATCTTTTATAACTCCTTTTGTTTTATCAAGAATGTTTTTATCAAGCTCAAATTGTGGTTTAATTAAGGAAATGATAATTACATTGTCACTTAATGAAATTTTACTTATTGCTAAAAACATATAATAACTAGAAATAAATGATAAGTCACTAACTACTATATCAATTGAATCTTTTATTTTATCCTTAGTTAAATCCTTAATATTTAGTGGGCATAGGTTTATTACTCTTGAATCATTTTTAATTTTGTTATTCAATTGATTATCATTAACATCAATACAATATATTTTTTTGGCATTGTTTTGTAAACATACATCACTAAAACCACCGCTAGAACATCCTACATCTAATATTATTTTATCTTTTAATTGAACATTAAAAGTTTTAATTGCTTTGTCTAATTTCTTTCCAGCTCGTGAAACATAAGCTAAATTTTCAATTATTTTTACATTATCACCTTCATTAACTTGGTAACTTTTTTTATTAATGACTTGTCCATTTATTAGCACTTTGCTCTCTTCAATTAGCATATTTGCTTTGTTTCTTGAACTAGTTATTTTATTTTTTACTAAATATTCATCTAAACGCATAACAAAATTGTTTTTATTTTAACTTATATATGTTAAAATATCTAAGTATTTTAAATCAAATTATACACACGGTATAGTTGTTTATTATTATTTGTTACTTAGTTAAGGAGAAAAAATGCCGACAATTGCTCAATTAATTCGTCATGAAAGAAAATTAAAAATCAAGAAGACGAAATCACCAGCTTTATTAACAAGCTATAATTCTTTAGAAAAACGACAAAAGTATAATCCTGCACCTTTCAAAAAAGGAGTATGTACTCGGGTTGGTACAATGACACCAAAGAAACCAAACTCAGCTCTACGTAAATATGCTAAGGTTCGTTTAACAAACGGAGATGAAGTTTTAGCTTATATTCCTGGTGAAGGACATAATCTACAAGAACATAGTGTGGTATTAATTAGAGGTGGTAGAGTAAAAGACTTACCAGGTGTTCGTTATCATATTATTAGAGGTACTGCTGATACTTCTGGTGTTGAAAAAAGAAGACAAGGTCGTTCTTTATATGGAGCAAAAGTTCCGAAAACTAAAGAATCATAATATATAGGAATTAGGAGAAAAAAGATGAGAAAGTTTAAACCAGAACCAAGACAAGTTCTTGCTGATCCAATTTATAATTCAAGATTAGTAACAAAATTAATCAATTCAATTATGTTAGATGGAAAAAAATGTCTAGCACAAAATATTATTTATGGTGCTTTTAAATTAATTGAAGAAAAAACAAAAAAACCAGCTTTAGATATTTTTCAACAAGCAGTAGACAACATTAGTCCTTCATTAGAACTTAAAGTTAGAAGAATTGCTGGTGCTAATGTTCAAGTACCAACTGAAGTTAATGAAAATAGAAAACAAACATTAGTCCTAAGATGATTAACACAATATGCAAGATTAAGAAATGAAAAAACAATGTTAGAAAGATTAGCTAATGAAATTATTGATGCTGCTAATGGAATTGGTGCATCAGTTAAGAAAAAAGAAGATACTCATAAAATGGCAGAAGCAAACAAGGCATTTGCTCACTTACGTTGATAATTATTACTGAAAGGACAACAATATATGGCAAGAGAATTCGATATAAAAATGTTTAGAAACTTTGGTATTATGGCCCACATCGATGCTGGTAAAACAACATGTACTGAAAGAATTTTATTTCACACTGGAAAAAAACATAAAATAGGTGAAACTCATGATGGTGAATCAACAATGGATTGAATGGCACAAGAAAAGGAAAGAGGTATAACTATTACTTCTGCTGCTACTTATGTTGTTTGAAAAGATCATCAATTAAATGTTATTGATACACCAGGTCACGTTGATTTTACAGTTGAAGTTGAAAGATCATTAAGAGTATTAGATGGTGCAGTAGCTGTATTAGATGGGCAGAATGGTGTTGAACCACAAACTGAAACTGTGTGACGTCAAGCAACTAAATATAATGTTCCAAGAATTGTTTTTATTAATAAAATGGATAAAACAGGAGCTGATTTTGAATATTCAGTTAAATCTATTAAAGATCGTTTAGGAGTAAAAGCAACAGCTATTCAATATCCAATAGGTGCTGAAGCCGACTTTAAAGGATGTATTGATTTAATTGAAATGAAAGCTTATATTTTTGATGGTGAAGCACATGAAAATTATAAGATAGAAGAAATTCCAGAAAATTTAAAAGCAAAAGCATTGGAATGAAGAAATAAAATGTTAGAAGACATTGTTGAATTTGATGACAATCTAATGGAAAAATTTTTATCTGGTCAAGAATTAACAAATGATGAAATTAAATCATGTATTCGTAAGGGTGTAATTTCTACTCGTCTATTCCCAGTACTTTGTGGAACAGCATTTAAAAATAAATGTGTAAAATTATTATTAGATGCAATTGTTTGATATTTACCTAGTCCAATTGATGTACCACCAATTGAAGGTGTTTTAGATAATGGTGAAAAAGCATTTAGAAAAAATTCTGATGATGAGCCTTTTTCAGCATTAGCTTTTAAAATTGCAACCGACCCTTTTGTTGGTCGATTAACATTCATTAGATTATATGCTGGTGTTTTACAAAAAGGATCATATGTTTATAATGCCACTAAAGGTATAAAGGAAAGAATTTCACGACTTGTTAAAATGAATGCAAATGAAAGACAAGAAATTGATGAAATTAGAGCAGGTGATATTTGTGCTGTTATTGGTTTAAAAGAAACTACAACAGGTGATACACTATGTGATGAAAAAAATCATATTGTTTTAGAACAAATGCAATTTGCTGAACCTGTTATCTCATTAGCAGTTGAACCTAAAACTAAAGCTGATCAGGAAAAAATGGGGATTGCTTTAAGTAAGTTAGCTGAAGAAGACCCAACATTTAAAACTTATACTAATGAAGAAACTGGCCAAACAATTATTGCTGGTATGGGTGAATTACACTTAGATATTTTAGTTGACCGTATGAAAAGAGAGTTTGGAGTTGAAGTAAATGTTGGTGCTCCACAAGTCTCTTACCGTGAAACATTTACTGTTCAAAATGAAGCTGAAGGTAAATATATTAAACAGTCTGGTGGTCGAGGGCAATATGGTCATGTAAAAATAAAGTTTGAGCCAAATCATGAACAAGGATTTATTTTCGAAAATAAAATTGTTGGTGGAAAGATTCCAGGTGAATATATTAAAGAAATTGAAAATGGATTAAAAGAAGCAATGAATTCTGGTCCACTAGCAGGTTATCCACTAATTGATATTAAGGCAACATTATTTGATGGTTCATATCATGAAGTTGACTCATCAGGTATGGCATATAAGATTGCAGCATCAATGTGTTTGAAAGAAGCGGCTAAAACTTGTGGTGCTATCTTGTTGGAACCGATTATGGCAGTCGATGTTACAACTCCAGATGAATATTTAGGAACAGTCTTAGGTGATATTTCAAAAAGAAGAGGTTTGCTAGAAGGGCAAGAACAAAGAGGCAACGCTCAAACTATTAAAGCAAAAGTTCCTTTAAGTGAAATGTTTGGATATGCAACTGATTTAAGATCTAATACACAAGGTCGAGGAACTTATGTAATGCAATTTAGTCATTATTCACAAGTACCAAAGAATGTTACTGAAGAAATTATTAAAACAAGAACAAAGAAATAATTTTTTTCTTTTAAATTAAGATTTTTTTAAGACTATTTTAGGATTTTCTTACTTAATATAATTTTATCATTTTAAAACTAGAGGGAGAAAGTTTAATAATGAATAAAATAGATTTTAGTAGACAAGTAAAATTATTTGAAAATATTGTTAGTAAGTCAGAAACTTGAGAAAGTGATTATGATCAATTATTTGTAGAATTAATAAAATATGCTCTTAAGATAATTAATATGAAATGTGAATGAAAAAAAGTTTTGCATTTTGAGAACGAAGATTTTTTAGGCAATTGTTTTCAAGCCTATATAAAAACAATTAATACTTTTATCAAAGAAAATGATAAAAATTTTAACAATTTTAAAATTCAATATGGATATAATATTAGAAATGAATGTCGCTATCTATGAAGGCGATTTTCAAATAACAAACATCGAATATTAAATGAATGCTTATCTTATAGTTTTTTTGATGGTAAGGAAGATCAGATTGTAAATTTTAGTACAGATTGTGAATATTTAAATCAAAATTATATTGAGGATACCTTAAGCAAAAATCCTTTAGTTTATAAAATTGTAAAATATAAGGCACAGAATTTAACTACAAATGAGATATGTAAAAAACTTAATATTAATTTATCAAGTTTTTATCGAATTATTCAAACATTTAAAAAATCTATCAATGTATAAAATTTTAAATATAATATTATGTATAAACTCCGAGAGGAGTTTTTTTATTATGCAGAAAATCAAAATCGAACCTAAATTAGCTAAAAAAATAGGGTTAGTTGTTGCCATAAATATGTTAATTGGTAGCATTATTGGTGTTGGTATTTTTTTTAAAAATAATAATATTTTTGCAATTAATGACAATAATGCAATAGCAGTCTTAATTGCTTGAATTTTGTCAGCTATTATTTGTTTATTTACAGCTATTAGTTTTGCAGAGATTAGTAGTTCTTCTGATTCTCATTCTGGAATAGGTGGTTGATGTTATGAACTTATAGGGAAAAAGTTTGGTTTATTTGTTAAAATAATTCAACCACTATTTTATTTTATTGTTATTGCATTTTCAATTTCTATATTTTGTTCAGAGTCAATATTTAATATTTTTTCAGCTAGTGAAAAGGTGCATATTGGAATCATATTTTTAATAGGTATTGTGCTCTTTTTATTTTTTCTTATTTTAAATTTTGTAAGTATCAAACATAGCGGGCATTTCCAGAGTGTTATTACCTTTTTAAAATTTGTTCCATTACTTATGGTTGTAATTGGTGGAATTTACTCTGGTTGTAATAATAGTGCTAATAATTTATTTGTAAATTCATCTATGTTTACTAGTAAAAATATAGTTGGTATTTTAGTTTCATTACCATCAATTTTATTTGCATTTGATTCATTCATTTCTGTTGGGATTTTGTCAAAAGATATGAGAAATCCTCAAAGAGATGTTCCGATTGCTGTAATAACAGCAATGATCATTGTTGGTTTTATTTATACATTAGTTACAGTAGGACAATTATTATCAAACAGCGGAGATATTTTCGCAATGTTTAATAAAATTATTGTAAACGATCAAGCAAAAAAAGCAGTAAATGTTATTATTTCAATTTTTGTGTCTTGTTCAGTTATTGGTGTTCTAAATGCCTTTTGTGCTACTACTATTAGAGGAAGTAATTCCTTAATTGAGGATCACACTATTATATATGCTAATCAGATTGATAATTTTGCTAATCGTATTATTCCTACAAATAATCCATATAAAGGTGGTCTTTTTTTAACGATTGTTTTTTATCTCTTTGTTTTTATTTGTATTTTAATTCCTTCATTAATTACTAATAGTGATGCTTGGGTTGATGGTATTAGTAATTTTCCAACAACTTTCTTTTTCTTTATTTATGGAACAGTTATTTTATTTGGTTTAATTAATCGAAAAACTAAAAGAATTCAACTTCAAAAAATTAAAGGATTTTGTTTTTATGCAACCATTGCAATTTTAGGTTGTTACCTTGTATTCTTCTTTCAAGCATTTTATACTTTTACCACAGCAACAATTATAAATCATAATGGAATAATTAACTGGGGTTTATTCTCTACTAATAATTTTGTAACAAGAAATTGGCATGCAACTTTACTTTTCTTTATTTATTTTATAATAATGTTTATTTACTTTATAATTAATAAAGTAATCTTATCTAAGCAAAATCCAAAGTTAAGAAGTTATTTTGTCAAAGCGGCTATTGAGTATGGCTAGGAAATTAATTTTAGTTTGTAGTGAATGTTTATCAAGAAATTATCACTTTAAAAAAAGTAATTTTATTGTTAAGCGCCTTGAATTTAAAAAATATTGTCCTTTTTGCAATAAGAGTACTTTACACAAGGAGAGTTTATAGATGACATCAAATAATGAAATTAACCGAGACAATAAACCTTCCACTTGAGAGGCAATTAAGCTTGCAAGAAAAATAGCTAAAGAAAATAAAAAACAAGTTCAAGAAGAAGAACAAAAAAAATATCTTGAAAGAAAAACAAAGAAAAAAGCCGCAAAAGAAACACTTAAAAATCAAATAAAGGAAATTCATGATCAAAAAAAACAATTAAAAATAGAACATAAAAAAGAATTAAAAACATTAAAAAGTAATAAAACATTAAAAAAAGATGATTTAAAGCAACATGTTCAAAAGTCAAAAGAAGATTATCAATCTAAAATGTTAATTTATAATGACCAAATTAGAGAGTTAAAATTTAACTATGGAAAAGAATATAATACTATAGGATGACGTTTGATTAAATGAACATATGGTATTAGAAAAGAATTTAATAGAATTGTATGATCAAATCCTAAGTCAACATTTAAATATTTAGGAATTATTTTAGCAATAGTAGCCATATTATCTATTATTTTCTTTGTAATAACTGTTTTAGCTCAATTAATAAGATAATAATTTAGAAAGGAAAATTATGAATAATAAAAAAATTGATAAAGCACAATGATATATTATTGCAGTGGTCCCAGGCAATGAAGATATGGTTATTAAGAATTTAAAAGGGAAAATTGAAGCATATGGTTTATCTAGTTACGTAGAAGACATTAAAGTTATTAAAGATAAGATTGTTACTGAAGAAGTTTTTACTGATGCAAATTTACCTTCAAATTATGGACGTAAGGTTAAAAATGTTAAATGAGAATCCTTCACTGATGCTAATGGTAAAACAAAATTTAGAAAAATCCATATGGAAGAAGTGAACAGGTTTTTTGGTTATATCTTTATTAAAATGATTATGAATGATGATGTTTGATATGCAATTAGAAATACTCAATTAATTACTGGTATAGTTGGTTCTTCTGGCAAAAACACCAAACCAATTCCTGTTTCTTCTGATGAAATAGAGTTGATTTTAAATTCTAAATCAGAAAAAGATGCAAAAGATGTTTTAACAGAAAATGAAAAATTGTCACAAGAAGATGACTCAATTATTATTGAAAAAAAGAAGTTTGTTGCAAATTTCTCGATTGGCCAAAATGTAAAAGTTGTTTCAGGCCCTTTCAAGGATTCAATGGGGATTGTAAGATTTATTGACGATACTAGAGGAGTATGTTTAATTACTATCAATTTATTTGGTCGTGATACTGACACAGAAGTATCTTTTAATGACATTGAATTAGATAAATAAACATTAAAATAGGTACTTATTAGAATGATTTGAATTATTTGTCTTTCTATTTTAATTTTTTTTACAACAGCTTTTTGGGTAGTTTTTACAGTTGTTTTCATTTTGAGAAGAAAACTTAAAAATAAAGATTATATTATTAAAAATAAGTTTAATTATTTAAACAATAATCCTATTGGTTCAAATTTAAAATTCATTGAAATGTTAGTTGAAAATAATAATACACTACAACCAATATTAGAACATTTAAATCATCAAAGAAACAATTATATTGAACAAGTTAAAGGATTAAAGACATTAATCCAAGATAATACTAGATTATTAAAATCATATCGATTAGTTTCAATTTATAAATCTACTAAGCAAATTGAAGATAATATTACTTGTTTAGAATCATTGGAACAAGAGTTTAAACAATTTGCTTTAGACACAAATGAATATAGTTCATATGTTAGCGAAATTTCTATTAAGTTATGTGATCTTAAAAATAAAATTAATTCATTCTTTTTTAAAACACACCTAGATTTATCTTATCGTAAATTGAAAAAATATCATGAGTTTGAAAAAAAGATAAATGAGGTTACTAAAAAGATTAACAAGCAGCTTTACTATATTAATAATTTTGAAACTCATAAATTCTTTTTAAGTCAAATTGCTAATTTAAAAAATTTATGAGAAAATTTAATTTTACCTTTATTTGATATTGAAAAACATTTAGATGCCTTAGATTATGTTATTAAAAATATTGAAGAATTAATTAATGCTAATAGTTGTTCTGGAGATAAGATTAAGAATACTAAAAAAATTATTCTTGAAATTAAAGATATGTTTTCTGTAAAATTTTATGGCAATATTTCTAAATCATTAGATTTTGAAAATAGCAAGAAACGGATTATTAAAGAAATTAAGCGATTAGAAGATTTAGGTCAATCACTTCGATTGAACAATAATTTCAGCAAGATTTTTGATAAATATTTCCAAAATTTTAGTGAAGGAACAAAACATTATTTCTCTATTGTTGATCGCGATGATTTTATGAGAGCTTATAAATCAATATTAGATAATTTTAAAAAAGAAAAAGAAATTAGTGCCATTGCTGAATCTTGCTTAAAGGAAAATCAGAAAATTATTAAAGCAATTCAAGAATTTTCAAACATGTTAAAAAATACAAATGTAAATTACATTAATGTTTTAGAAAAAATGATTATGATTGTTAAACAAATTATTAACTTCCAAGAAATGAATGAAAAAATGTATAACTTAGCATTAGAAAAATATGGTAAATTCTTATCCATTTCTTTAAAACTTTCTAATATTGATACTCAATTATTTCATCTAGAAAGATTAGTTAAAAAATTTAGAAATGTAAATACTGAAACAGATGAGATTCAAAAAATTAGTAGAGATCGTGAAGAAGTATCTATTTTGTTAGAAAATCTTAGCAAGAATGTTTTATCTTATGACAGTATTAATTCTAAATTGAAGGAAATTGAAAATTTTATAGAATTAACCACTGAATCAATTAATACTGATTCAAAATTATTAAAAATAGATCAAAAGTTAAAACTTTATGCCAATAGATATTATTCTAAAGAGAACAAGCAAATATTAAATGAAATAGATAATCTAGTTAAAAATAAAAAATATAAGGAAGCAGCTAATGCATATATTCAATTTATCAACAAAAATAAAAAAATGAAGAAGGCATCTTAAAATGGGTTTTACAAAAAAAATTAATCAAGATTTTTTCTTAAAAGACAATAGGATAGTTTTGTCTGAAAATTATTTAAAAAACAATGTTAATAAATTTAAAAAAATAACAGGCTCAAGGTTTGCTTCAATTTTAGGTCAGAGTGAATTTGTTTCTCCAGCTAAAGTTTGAGCAATGATGGTTAACATTTATTTTGAGCCAATGGAAGAATTATTTGCAAATGCAGGTAATGTAATTGAACCAAAAATTAAGGATTGGGTTTGTCAACAAACAAAAATTAATTATATACAATATAATCCATCAAAGGTTGGTTTTGATATTTTTAAGGATAATAAAATCTTTGGTGGTATTCCCGATGGTGAACCAGTTGATGAGCAAGGTAAATTATTATATCCACAAGCACCAATATTAGAAATTAAAACGTCATCTATTGATAGTTTTGTGTTTAGAAAAAATAAAAATTTATTTGAATTAGTTAAAGATGAAAATGGTGCTCCTAAAGTAAAGAATAAAGGTGAAAAAAGGCAAAAATGATTCTCTAGTACTAATGAAATTATTATTCCTAAAGAATATAAATTTCAGTTAGGTCTTTATTGCTATTTAAGAAATGTATCTAAAGGTATTTTTGCTATTTGCTTCTTAGAAACTAATGATTATCTTCATCCTGAGAAATGTTCAATAGATGAACGAGAAAAAATTTTAGTTGATTTTGATGTTAATTTAAAAGAATTTAAAAAATCTATTGATTATGCTAATGATTGATATGAAACTTTTATTAAGAAAGGAATAAGCCCTAAATTATCTGATGCTGATTTAGCTTGATTTAATTCAGAGGAAAAGTAATTTTATGAAAAAAGTACTTTTATTGAAGTTTGGAGAATTAACATTAAAAGGAAGAAACAAAAAATTTTTTATTAATCAATTAAAAAACAATTTAACTTATGCCTTAAGAAAAAACAATTTAACTATAAAATTTTATTTTGATTTTGTTTTAATAAGTGATTTTAATACAAGTGAAATAAAAGCAATTAAAGAAATAATTTTAAGTGTTCCTGGTTTTTCATTTTTAGCTGAAGCATTAATGATAAATAAAGATTTAAATGATCTAAAAGCAATATTATTAAAAATTTTACCTTCATCAAACTTTTCTTTTAAGGTTATCACTAAAAGAAGTGATAAAAATTTTCATTTAAATTCTGACCAAATTGATCGTTCACTTGGTAATTTTATTTTATCTAATTTTTTAAAATCGAATGTTGATGTTCATAAACCAAAAATAAAAATTTATTTAGAAATCAAACAAGATTGTTTTTTGCTTTATTTTAAGAAGGAACCTATTTTGAATGGCTTACCAATTGAAAGTAGTGGAAAAGTATTAATGCTGTTATCTGGTGGAATCGATTCTTCGGTTGCTTCTAATTTGTTGATGTCACGTGGTTTCCATGTAGATTTCATTACATTTTTAACACCACCACATACTAGTGATCAGGTTCTTGAAAAAGTAAAAATGTTAGTTAACAAAATTACAAAGGATCATTTGTTGCAATCTGATACAAAGCTTTATGTTTGTAATTTTTCACCAATCCTACATGAATTAAATCACATTAGTAAAGAAAATTACAAAATTACTTTATTAAGAAGAAGTTTTTTTCGAATAGCTAAGTTATTATCTGAACAATATCATTATCAAGCCATTGCTACTGGTGAAGCATTAGGTCAAGTTGCCTCACAAACAATTGAATCAATGCAATGTATTGATAGTGCTATTGATAATTTATTAGTACTAAGACCATTAATTTGTTTTGATAAGGAAAAAATAATTGAAAAGGCAAAAAAAATTGGTACATATGATATATCAATCTTACCTTATGATGATTCTTGTAGCATTTTTGCCCCTAAAAATCCAATAACTAGACCTAAAATTGATATTTGTTTAAAACTTGAAAAAGAAATAGATTTATTGCCCAAACTAGAAGAAAATTGCCTAAATAAGTTAATATTTTATGATTTTAAAACTGAAAAATAATTTAAAATGATATTTTTCAATAAAAAAATAGTTAATTTTTTTCTTTTTTTGCTATAATTTTTTAGCATTATATTAATTTTATATATATAAATATATTTTATATTTATAAATTTAAGATATTTTTGATAGAGGAGAGAACGCAATGGCAAATAATGAATATTTCAAAATGACCAATATTTCAGACAAGATTGTTAGAAGAGATTATTCAAAGATTCAAACTAACTTTATTGGCCCAAATTTGTTAGAAACTCAAATTAAATCTTATCAAAAACTTTTAGATAGTGAATTAGAAAATGTAATTAGAAGCATTTCTCCAATTCATTCACCACAAAATAAATATACTTTGAAAGTAAATTCAGTAACATTAGGTGAACCAAAAAAATCAGAGGAAGAAGCAAGAGAAGATGCTAAAACCTATGATGCACCTTTATATGCTGATATTGTAATTGTAAATAATGAAACTGGTGAAATGCTTAAACCAAAAAAATCTAGCAAGTCATCTGATGATGGAGTGTTTATGGCCAACATTCCAATTATGACTGAAAAAGGAACATTCATTATTAATGGAATTGAAAAGTTTGTTGTTGCTCAAATTACTCGTTCTCCAGGTGTATACACCTTAAATAAATCACAAATTAAATTAAATAACTCGCGTAAAAAAGTCATTGAAGGTAGTTTGTGTGAAGTTTTGCCTTTTAAAGGAACGCTTTTAATTTTTAATCCTAATGAAGCAAAAAATGTAATAGAGATAATTGCTCGTGATGTTTCTGGTGAAACTGCCCCAGCTTTTTTAGCACTTGATTTTTTATTAGCATTTGGTTTATCAATTGAAGAAATTCAAAATCTTTACTCAAATAATGATTTTATTGATGAAAGCATTAGATTATGTACTTATTTACCAAGTAATGTTTTTGAAAATAAAGAATTATTTGATCTAAGGAAATCTATTAGTGAAGAGTTAAAAAAGGGAACTCATATTAAGGATATTCAAGAAAGTTTATTTAAGTCACATAAATTAGAAAGAAGATTAAGAAAATTAGTACTTGATTTCTTAGTGCTTGAAGAAAAAGCAGAAAAAGCCAAAGACAAAAAAGAAGAATTAATTGTGATTAATAACAATAAAGCAGCATTATTGAAACAAATTATTACAGAAAAAGCTGCCAAGGATATTGTTAAAAAAATGTCAATTTCTTTAAAAGTGTTTAATAACAATAATATTCAAATTGAAGATGAAAAAGTAACCTATCAAACACTATTATGACAACATTTTTGTAGTGAGAGATATTATGACACAACTGATGCTGGTAGATATAAGTTAAATTCTAAATTACGTTTATCAGAACGTTTGTATCAAAAAACTATTGCTGAAGACATTAAAGATAAACAAGGTAAAGTGGTATTTAAAAAGGGAACATTGTTAGATAAAAATAACATTGATAAATTTAAGCAAATGTCTCGTGATAATTTACTTGATATTTCTAAAAAATTAAATTTAGTTGAAATGCCAAGTAAAATTTTATTCAAAGAAAATATTATTACTGATTATGAAGCAGTTAAGATTTACTTATCAGCTGATGATTTAGATGATTCGAAAACAACTACACTATTAGGTGTAAATACAGATAATAAAAGTAATCATTTAACATTACCAGATTTAGTTTCAATTGTTTCATATGCTTCAAATATAAAGAATGATATTGGCTCTTTTGATGATATTGACCATTTAGGAAATAAGCGTTTAAAGTTAATCCATGAATTATTAAAAACTAAATTAAGTGTAGCAATGCTTAGAATTGAAAAGTATGTAAAAGAAAAATTAGCTATTATTGATGGTGCAACTAATAGCAAAGAAGATGAAGAGCAACAAGCTGAACAAGTAAAGAATATTTCATTTAGACAAATAGTGAATACTAAACCTATGCAAATTACTGTTAAGGATTTTTTTAATTCACACCAATTAACCCAATTTATTGATCAACAAAATCCTTTATCAGAATTAACAAATAAGCGACGTATATCTGCAATGGGACCTGGTGGTATTTCAAGAGAAGACCCTAATTTGGATATCCGTGACGTTCATTATTCACACTATGGTCGTATTTGTCCAATTGAAACTCCAGAAGGTATGAATATTGGTTTAGTGATGTCACTTGCATCATTTACTGTTGTTGATGATAAGGGTTTCTTATTAACACCATATCATAAGGTTAATAATGGGGTAATATCAGATGAAGTTCGATGAATGATGCCTACACAAGATGATGAATATGTAATTGCTGAATCTAATATCAAGGTTGATAAAAATCGAAAAATTGCACAAGACACAGTTGTTGCTCGTTTTAAAGGAATGAGCGATGTATTTAGTCCAAATGAAATTGATTATATAGATATATTACCTAGACAAGTTGTATCAATTGCTGCTAGTGCAATACCTTTTCTAGAAAACAATGATGCTAACCGTGCATTAATGGGTTCTAACATGCAAAGACAAGCTGTACCACTAATTAAACCATATGCGCCAATTGTGGGTACTGGAACAGAATATAAAATTGCTCATGATTCAGGTATGGCTGTTGTTGCAAAATATGATGGTGAAGTTAAATATTTAGATGGAAATCAAATTATTCTTCAAAATAAAAATGGAAAAGAACAAAAAATCAAGTTAGTTAAATTTAAAAAAACTAACCAAGATACATGTAATAATCAGACTCCTATTGTTGCTATTGGTGATAAGGTCAAAGCAGGTCAAACTATTTGTGATGGTCCAGCAATGAAAAATGGTGAACTTGCTCTTGGGCAGAATGTTCTAGTTGCATTTACAACATGAAGTGGCTTTAATTATGAAGATGCTATTATCTTATCTGAGCGTTTAGTAAAAGATGATATTTACACTTCTATTAGTATAGATGAATATACTGTTAAGTGTTTAGTAACAAAAAACGGTGATGAAGAAATTACCAGAGAAATACCAAATGTACCAGAATCAGCTAAAAAATACTTAAATGAAAATGGTATTATCATGGTTGGTGCTGAAGTAAAAGAAGGAGATATCTTAGTTGGTAAAACAACACCAAAAGGACATGTTGATTTGTCTCCTGAAGAAAAAATTCTACAAGCAATTTTCGGCGAAAAAACCAAACCTATTAAAGATTCATCATTAAGAGTTCCAAACTCTGGAGAAGGTATTGTAGCTGCTGTTAAAACCTTTAGAATTGACGATAACGATTTAGGTGATGATGTCATTGAAATTGTTAAGGTTTATGTAGTTCAAAAAAGGAAAATTCAAATTGGTGATAAAATGGCTGGACGTCATGGAAACAAGGGTATTGTTTCAAGAATTGTACCAATTGAAGATATGCCTTTTTTAGAAGATGGTACCCCAATTGATGTAATGTTAAACCCATTAGGTGTTCCTTCTAGAATGAATATTGGTCAAATTTTAGAAATTCACTTAGGATTAGCAGCTCGGGAAATTGGTAAAAAAGAATTAATCAAATTAGTAATGAATGAAAAAGATCATAATGAATTAATGAAATTATTTGCATTAAAAGAGCATAATGCAAAACGTTTATATAAAGAAATTAAAAACTTTGTAGCAAAAGAAGGATACAAAAACACTGATGATGCTTTAGCTAAAATTAAGGCAATTGATATTGAAATTATTTTAAAGAAACTTGGTCTTTCATATGATGATATTGGATATAAAGTTAGCTCACCAGTTTTTGCTGGATGTACTTTAGATGATTTACAAAAAACAATGGTTGAAGCGGGTATTGATCCAATTAAAACTAAAGGTAAATTCAAATTAATTGATGGAAGAACAGGAGAAAAATTTGATGGCCCAATTTCTGTTGGTTTAATGTATATGTTAAAACTTGACCACATGGTTGATGATAAGATTCATGCTCGTTCTGTTGGTCCGTATTCTAAAATTACTCAACAACCACTTGGTGGTAAGAGTCAAAACGGAGGTCAAAGATTTGGTGAAATGGAAGTTTGAGCACTTGAAGCATATGGAGCTGCTCACAACTTACGTGAAATATTAACAATCAAATCAGATGACGTTAAGGGAAGAAACCGTACTTATAATGCAATTATCAAAGGTAAAGAAATCCCAACTGGTTGTATGCCTGAATCATTTAAACTATTAGTTAAACAATTGCAAGGTTTAGCATTAGCAACTTCAGTGATTGATGCTGATGGTAATGAACAAGATACTGATGATTACATTAAATATGAGAATATGATTTTAAATGCATCATATGATAATGAAGTTAATGAAGCTGTTTCTCATTATGTAGATGATGATGATGACTTTGGATTCACAAGACCTGTAGAAGATTTTGAGGATGATGAATAAGAATAATTTAAGGAATGGAGTTTAGTATGGCAAGAAAAATAACAAATAATGAAAATAAAACTTTTGGTAAAATTCATGGTTTAAGAATTAATTTGGCTTCACCTGAAAAAATTAGAAAATGATCATATGGTGAAATTACTAAATCTGAAACTATTAATTATAAATCATTAAAACCTGAAAAAGATGGTTTATTTAATGAAGTAGTATTTGGTCCTATTAAAGATTATGAATGTTCTTGTGGTAAATATAAAAAAGTTAAATATCGTGGCAAAAAATGTGAGACTTGTGGAGTTGAAATAACAGAATCAATTGTAAGACGTGAACGAATGGGTCATATTGAGCTAGCTGTTCCAATTACTCATATTTGAATGACAAAAGAATTACCTCGTCCTTCTAAGATATCATTATTATTAGATATTTCATATAAGCAAGTGGAACAAGTTGTTTATTTTGTAAACTATATTGTTTTAGATGAAGGTGATTATAAAGGTAAGGATAATATCATTTTCAAAAAGAAAGATATTATTGATTTAGCATCAGAAAAAAATGCTCGTTTATCAAGAATTAAATTAAGAAAAATCTTAGGTGAAATCTACCAAGAACTAAGGGATTCTTCAAAAAATATTAATAATGACTTAGAACTTAAAAAAGCAAGAATTTATCGAGAAAGATTAAGAGATTCTAATTTACCATTTTCTATTGATGAAATTTTTAAATTTATTACTAGATATAAAAAAATTGAATTTGGTATTGGTGCAGAAGCAATTATTCGATTGTTGAAAGAAATTGATTTGGATAGTGAATATTCATCAATTGTTAACAAACTAAAAAAGATTGATTCTACAATTGATCCAAATGCTAAAAAATTATTAAGAAAATTAGAAGTAATTAAGTGATTAAAGGAATCTAACAATAAACCTGAATGAATGGTTTTAAAAGTTATTCCTGTAACACCTCCTGACACTAGACCTATTATTCAATTAGATGGTGGTCATTTTACTACTAGTGACATTAATAATTTATATCGTCGAGTAATTATTAGAAATGAACGTTTGAAAAAGATTATGGAACTTAATGCTCCAACAATCATTTTAAATAATGAAAAACGTATGTTACAAGAAGCTGTTGATGCTCTTTTTGATAATTCATCTAAGAAAAAACCAGTTGTCGGCAAGGATAAACGTACACTAAAATCTTTATCTAATTACTTAAAAGGGAAACGTGGATTATTTAGACAAAACTTACTAGGAAAAAGAGTTGACTATTCTGCTCGTTCAGTTATTGTAATTGGTCCTAATTTAAAAACATATGAAGTTGGTATTCCAGTTAATATGATTTTAAAATTATTTAAGCCATTTATTATTCATGAACTAATAAAAAAATATGATGAATATGGAGTAGAAAAAATTCCAATTGCTCCAAATATTAGAATTGCTGAAGCAAAAATTGCTAACCAAGATGATGATATTTGACCAATTGTTGAAAAGGTTATTAAATCTAGACCAGTTATTTTAAACCGTGCTCCTACATTACACTGTTTAGGTATCCAAGCATTTGAACCAAAAATTATTGATGGTAAAGCAATTCAATTACATCCACTTGTAACAACTGCTTTTAATGCTGATTTTGATGGTGACCAAATGGCTGTTCACCTTCCCTTAGGAAAAGAAGCAATTGCTGAAGCTAGAAGCATTTTATTAGCTTCTTGACATATTTTAGGACCAAAAGATGGTAAACCTATTATAACTCCAACACAAGATATGGTTTTAGGAAATTACTATTTGTCAACCGAAAGTAAGGAAGTTGGTGAACAAGGATTAATTTTTAGTACAATTGAAGAAGCAAAAAAAGCCTTACAAGATGGTGTGATACATATTCATACAATTATTGGTATTCCAACTAAAATATTCCCAGAAAAGAATTTACCAAAAAAAGGAATTTTACTTACAACAGTAGGGAAGTTGATTCTAAATGAAATTTTACCTACAACATTCCCATATTTAAATGATGGAAATCATCGTGATCTTTCTGAGGATATTGTTGCTCCAGGTAATGATGTAAGAGAAGCAATGTCTAATCGTGTTTTAGCAAAACCATTTTCTAAAAAATTCTTATCATTTATAATTGATTATTTATATAAAAATTATCCATTAGAAATTGTTCCAAAAACAATGGATGAAATTAAAAACTTAGGTTTTAAATATTCAACAATTTCTTCTACAACTATTTCAGCTTTTGATGTTCCAAAATACGATAAAAAATATGAATACTTTGTTGAAGCTGATAAAACTGTTCAAAGATTAAAAGAACACTTTAAAAAAGGTCGTTTAACAGATGATGAAAGATATCAAAAAATTGTAAAACTTTGATCAGATGTTAAAAACAAAGTTACTGATGATATTGAAAATTTAGTTAAATCAAAAGAATATGAAAAAAATTCAATTGTTATTATGGCAGATTCTGGTGCTCGTGGTAACTTATCTAACTTTACCCAATTAGCTGGAATGCGTGGCTTGATGTCTAAATCTTATAACTATGATCAAAAACGAAAGTCAAAAATTATTAAGGATACAATCGAAACGCCAATTAAGCACTCATTTATTGAAGGTTTGTCAATTAGTGAATTTTTTAACTCTTCTTATGGTGCTCGTAAGGGTATGACCGATACAGCAATGAAAACATCTAAATCTGGTTATATGACTAGAAAATTAGTTGATGCTACACAAGAAGTTGTTATTAACAAAGAAGATTGTGGTACAAACAAAGGATTTGTAGTGCAAGCTTTAATTAATAAAAAAGAAAATTCAGTTATTGAAAGATTATCAGAAAGAATTTCTAATCGTTTTACCTTAAATGATATTGTTAATCCAAAAACTAAAAAAATACTTGTTAAAGCAAATGAATTAATTACTCCTGAATTAGCTAATGAAATTGAAGCTTGTGGTATCAATGAAGTTGAAGTTAGAAGTCCAATTCATTGTTCAAATAAATTTGGTGTTTGTCAAAAATGTTTTGGAATAGATTTAGCAACAAATAGAATTGTTGAACAAGGAACTGCAATCGGTGTTATTGCTGCTCAATCAATCGGTGAACCTGGTACACAACTTACCATGAGAACATTCCATACTGGCGGGGTTGCTGGTGGTAGTAACATTACACAAGGTTTTGAACGTTTAAAACAATTATTTGATTGTGTTTCTCCAAAACCATGAGAACGTTCTATCATTTCAGATATTTATGGTAAAGTTTTAGAAGAACCAAAAGAAAGCAATGATTACTCAATTATTATTGCTAATGAAACTGAAAAGAAACATTATAAAGTACAAATTGAACAATTATGCATTGTTAAAAAAGGTGATGAAGTTTATCCTGGTAAGCGATTAACTGAAGGTAGCATTGATGTTAAGGAATTATTACGAGTAGCTGGTATTGAAGCTGTAAGGCATTACATTATTAAAGAAGTTCAAAAAGTTTATCGTATTCAAGGGATTGATATTTCTGATAAATATGTAGAAATCATTATTAAACAATTAACTAATAAAGTACAAGTTATTGAACCAGGTGATTCTAACTTCTTTATTGGAGAAGTTGTAAGTATTAGTGACTTCAAAATTGAAAATAAGAAATTATTAATGAGTGGTAAAAAACCAGCTTATGTTGTTAACCAGATTTTTGGTTTAGATGAATCTCCAAGTAGATCTGCATCATTCTTATCAGCAGCCTCATTCCAAGATACTAAAAAAATCCTAACTAATGCTGCAGTAAGAGGTCAAGTCGATTGATTACATGGTGTTAAAGAAAATGTTATTTTAGGTAATTTAATTCCTGTTGGTACTGGTTTAAAACAATCACAAGATATTATTGAAAAAGGTGAAAAATTCCATAAATTAGAATATTAATTTACCTTATGCGCAAAATACTAGGTAATATAATCAAAGCAAATAAAATATTTAACTTAATTGAAGATGGAGACCGCATTTGTGTTGGTGTTTCTGGAGGTAAAGATTCGACTGCCTTATTATATGCACTTAGTTTATATAAAAAAATTTTATCTAAAGAAAACATTAATATAGATATTGTTGGTGTTCATTTAAAATTAAATTTATGTGCAATTGATTTTGATGCAATTGCTAATTTTTGAAAAGAACAAGGAATTGAGTTTCATTTTGAAGATAGCAAGATGGGTGAGATTTTAAAAGCCAATATGAAAAAAAATAAAATTCAATGTTCATTATGTTCAAAAATGAAAAAAGCTATTTTAATTGATGCTGCTAAAAAATATTGTTGTAATAAAGTAGCAATGGGTCATCATGCTGACGATGCAATTGAAACATTATTTTTAAATATGATTAACGAGGGTAGGATAGCTACTTTTAAAGCTAAAATGTTTTTAGATCGTACTAAAATTTGATTTATTCGCCCTCTAATAACATGTCGTGAAAAAGATATTAGGAGTGCCATTAATCGTTTAAAGGCCCCAATTATCCCTTGCGGTTGTCCGATGGAAGGTTTTACCCAACGAGATCAAATGAAAAGTTTTTTAAGAAAATATTTTTATGAAGATAAAAAATGAAAAAGTGCTTACCAAAATTTTTATATTTCCCTTATGAATGGTAAGGAAGCAGATTTGTGATTTATTAATGATAAAGATGATAAAGTTATTAACTTTGATTTACGGGAATTAGGAAGAAAAAAATAATGTTTTTATACCCATCTTTTTGGACACCCCTATATAATGTATCTGTGGGGTAGACGAAAAAATCCCCCAAAAGGACCTTAGGGGATTTTAGTCCACTTCAAAAACACTACTTTTGAGAGGACATTATGTATTTTAAACAAAAAAAATATTTTTTACTGAATAAGAA
>JAZOSV010000036.1:0-5196 GCA_045657345.1 Mycoplasma sp.
TTCCCACCAAATTAACTAATAGAGTGATATTCATAATTATTGTACTTATATTTAAATAAAAAAACACTAAGATTTTTTAGCATTTTTTTTATTTGCTTTTTTAGCTTTACGTTTAATATTTTTAATTCTTTTATCTAATTGAACTTGCTTTTTATGTTCTCTAACTTTCTTTCTTCTTCTACCCATTGTTTTTTTCCTATTCTTTTTTTAACTATTCAAACTAAATTAAACTTTAAAATTATACATTAAATTAAATTAAAATTTATAAATAAACTATATGTAATGATGATTTCGCTTTAATAATATCTACATTTACTAAAAACTCTCTCAGTCTTGTAGCGACTTCATCAATAAAAATATTTTCAATATTATGATTTAAATTAATAATTGGAATATTTAGATCAACACTATCAATTCAAGCATGATGTTTTAAATCACATGTTATAAAAACATCAAAATCTTCATCAATTAAATCATACATATTACTAGCAGCACTACCACCACAAATTGCTACTTTCTCTACATCAATATTTTTATATCTTGATAGATAAGAAGCAAAATCACTTTCTAAACTACTTTTTGCAATTTTAGCAAATTTATATAATTTACATTTTCTTGTTTTACCAATAATAGTCATATTATCTTTAGCCACATTAATATCAAAAAGATTTAATTTTGATGCTAATTTTGTATTCATTCCATAAATAGATTTATCAAAAGGGGTATGTAAAAAAATTAAACTAATGTTATTATTTTTAAATTTACCCAATAACTTTCTAGTATGAAAATTTTTAGAGGTTGGTGGTTCTGTAAAAAGTGGGTGATGAGAAATAACTAAATCAACCTCATTTTTTTTGGAAATTTGATAAATATTTTCATTAATATCTAGGCAAATTAAGATTTTTCTAACAAGATGAAAATTATGAAAATGAGCAATTGAATTATCTCATTCTTCTTGATTGTTGAACTTAAAAATTTTATCTAGATAACTATATATTTCCTTAGCATTCATAAAAATTGATCCTTTTTTCTAAAAGTCTTATTTCATAACTTAAAAGTTCACTAACTTTATAATGATTTGCTTTTTGTAATCTTAAATATTTTAACCTATTAGCTAAAAAAAATAAATATTCATTTTTATTAGAAATATTTTTCTTTTTGCCAAAGTATAAATCTTCATTAGAGTAAAAAATAGGAAAATTTACTTTTTT
Organism: Mycoplasma sp.; assembly: GCA_045657345.1. Taxonomy (GTDB): domain Bacteria; phylum Bacillota_I; class Bacilli_A; order Mycoplasmatales; family Mycoplasmoidaceae; genus Mycoplasma_L. The sequence continues at coordinate 1,212 of JAZOSV010000036.1, forward strand.
AATTAGTAAAATTGGATAAATTATTTTATTTTCACAAACATATAATTCCTTAATAATTTTAAGTTTTTGTTTCTTTAAAAAACTTCTTAATCGATATAAATTATTGTTAGATTGCAAAACAAGATATTTAAAACTAATGTTATTATTGTTTGAAAGAATATCAATAATATTATTAGAACCCATTCCAGCAATAACAATGTAATCCACTTGATTATTAATTTGTTTTAAATCTAAATTTTGTAGACCATTATTTAAAATATTAGTTGTTTTGTCTATTAATTGTTTTTTTGTTAAATTTTGTATTCCAGAATATAATGGTTGAGCATTTTTTTCGATATTAATAACATGTTGACATTGATTGTTATTAAGTAATTCGATTGCTAAATAACAATGGTCACTACCAACATCGATCACAATATTAGATTTATTAATTAAACTCGCAATTGCATTAATTCTTATTTTCATTAATTAGAAAAGCTTTAAGTTTTGATGATTTAGAAGGATGTTTAAGTTTTCTTATAGCCTTAGCTTCTACCTGTCTTGCTCGCTCTCTTGTAAAATTATGTGCCTTTCCTACTTCCTCTAATGTCATTGGTCTTGAATATGGTTCTAAACCATATCGACGTCTAATAATGTCCTCTTCTTTACTAGTTAAAACTTTTTTAAAAATTTCATCAATATGTTCCATTATTTGTTGTTTATTAGTATATTGTTCTGGTGTCATAATATCATTATCTTGAACAAAATCTATAAATTTAGATTCTTCATCATGATTAATTGGCCGATCAAACGAAATAGGCTCTGAATTAATTTTTTTAATATCTATAATTTTCTTTGGAGAAAAACCTGCAGCTACCCCGCCCATTCTTTCACTAAGTTCATCAATAGTAGGATCTCTTCCTAACTCTTGTGTTAACATTCTTTCTACTTTTACCAGTTTGTTAATAGTTTCTACCATGTGAACAGGAATTCGAATAGTTCTTGCTTGATCAGCAATTGCTCTTGTAATTGCTTGTCTAATTCATCAAGTTGCATAAGTTGAAAATTTATTACCATGGCTTCATTCAAATTTATCAATGGCTTTCATTAAACCAATAGAACCTTCTTGTATTAAATCTTCAATGGCTAAACCACGATTTAAATATTTTTTAGCTATTGATGTTACTAATCTTAAATTTGATGTTAATAATTGATTTTTAGCATTCCTTCTAATATCAGCATCTTTTGATTCTAATAACTTGGCAATTTTAATTTCTTCATCTGCTTTAAGCATTTTAGAAGCACCTAAAGTTGATAAAAATGATTTTACCCCATCATCAACTTTTTCATTTAATGTAGAAGAAGATGAAGACTCATATACATCTAAATCATCTTCTGAAAATTGCACTGTTCTTCTTGTATCAACAGTTTTCTTTTTTGGTAATTCATCAACCAATTCTATTCCAGCAGATGTTAGCGCATTATAAATTTCTTCTAATTGTTCATCTTCTAAATCTATGTTACAAAATGCAAATTCAACCTTTGAATATTCCAAAATATTTTGCAAATGACCTTTTCGATTTTTTGAATCTCTAATTAATTTTTCAAGAATTTCATTTGGTGTCAATAAGAAATTTTTTGAAGTATTTCTTGTTGATGAATCTAATAAACCAATTTCTAATGGATCGATTCTATTTTCAGATACATCAACACTTTCGTTGAATGAAAGTTTAGGAATAACAATATTTTCCAATGAATCCTTATTTCTTTTTTCAGATTTACTTGTTCTAATCTCCTTATCTAAAATATTTGTGTCATATTCAATTTTCTTATTTTTAGAAGGAGTTAATTTAAGTTGAACACGATTAATTTTCTTAACTGGTTGTTCTTTTAATGAACCTTTCTTAATAACCTCTTTTTGTTTATTTTCCTTCCTTGTGACTTCTTTTTTATTTACTAGCTTACTACTAGTTGATGAACTTGATGTTTTTTTACTAGCAACATCTTTATTTTTAGCTGTGCTTGTTTTTGAGGCTTTTACAGGTTTTTGTATTTTTTTTGTAGCAACGGTTTTAGTTGATTTTGATGGATTTTTTGAAATTTTAGGTAAGGTATTTTTTTTATCCTTATTATTAGAACTTTTTTTAGTTGGCGCCTTGCTAGAACCGCTTGTAGATTTTTTTTCTTTATATTTATTAGTAGCTGTTTTCTTTGCAAATGCTATTTTAGCTGACTTGTTTTTTAAATTAGTCTTCTTAGTTAATGTCGATTCATTCTTATCATCGTAAATACTATAGTCATAATTATCATTGGTTCTATTTTTTTTCAATCTACTATTTTTTTCATCTAAATAATCTGCTATGCTTAAATTACTTTTTTTATTATCTTTTTTAAATTTTCGAAATAGGCTCATTTTTACCTCCTAATAAATTGTTTTCAATTAATATATCTTGATTGATAAATTATATATTATTTACATGTTAGTTAATGAATTAATTATGATACTTTTATAATTTTTAGTTTTTTTATTTCATTTTAAATTATTTAAATAAAGTTCAATGAGCTTTTTGTCAATTGGTTTTGAACTATATAATTTTGCTATAATTTCGCCTTTTTTAACAAAATCATTATTCTTTTTTAAGATTTCAATTCCAGCTAAATAATCTATTTTAGAATTTTTTGTTTTTCGACCAGCTCCTAACTCTAATGAAATTAAACCTACTTTGCTAGCGCTAATAAATTCTAAATATCCAGCTTTATTTGAAATGATATCTAAGCTATACTTACTAGTAATGTCTTGGTATTTCTTTACTAAGTTTAAATTGCCTTTTTGTGCTTTTATCCAATTTAAAAATAATTTATATGCTGTTTTATTACCAATGACATTATCAATCATTTCAATAGCATTAGATTTATTTTTTGCTTTTTTTGTTAATAATAAAATTTTGATTGTAAATTCATAAATAATTTCTTTTAAATCATTACTAACATTGATGTTCAATAAAAAATTAATACATTCCTTAATTTCTAAAAAATTACCAATAAAATGTCCTAATGGTTCATTCATATTAGTTAATGTTATACAAATTTTTCGTTGCATTAATTTTGCAACACTAATCATTTGCTTAGCCAACTCATTTGCTTTCTTTAAATTATTTGCTAAGGCACCACTTCCTACCTTTAAATCGATAAAAATATAGTCACTGTTAATCACAAATTTTTTAGATAAAATACTAGATACAATTAAACCAGGTGAGTCAACATTACCTGTTACATCTCTTAATGCATAAATAAGCTTATCTGATGGAACTAAATCATTTGTTTGTTGCATCAATACAGAACCTATTTTTTTAAAAATTTTATTGGCTTTATTAAAGGATAAATCAGATTTAAATTTAATAGAATCCAATTTATCGATTGTTCCTCCTGTAAATCCCAAACCTCTACCAGAAATCTTTGCTATTTTATAACCAAGAGTTAATAAAATAGGAACAATTATAATTGATACTTTATCGCCTATTCCGCCAGAACTATGCTTGTCAATTAAAATTTCGTTATTTTTATCAAAATTAAATTTAGAAGAATAATTAATAAAAGATTTAGTAAGATAAAAAATTTCATTATTTGATAAACCATTAATATTCATAGCAGTTAATAAACTACTTGCTTGATAATCTTGGATTACCTTATTGATAGTGTATTGATAAACAAAGAAATCAATTTCTTCTTCTGTTAACTCTTTGTTATTTTTCTTTTTATCAATGATGCTTAAAATATCCATAATTTAAATTATTAAAGATAAGATAGGTTTTTAAACTATAGTATATTATATATTATAATTTAAACATTATCATTACTATAAATCATTATGTTTAAATCACCATCTTTCCGGACTGGCTAGTAAAATTAAGTTGGACAATAAAAAATCCCACCAAATATAATTGGTAGGATTAGTCCACTTATTTTTAAACACTTCCGAAAGGGACCTATATGTATTTTAAACATA
>JAZOSV010000037.1:0-7313 GCA_045657345.1 Mycoplasma sp.
ATATAACTTCAAAAGGTTCCATTATTACTCAGAATTAGAACATCTACCTTATGCTCAAAGATTTTTAATACCTAAAATTGCTATAAATTCTAATATAATGAGATATAGAAGTTACCAGTCCCAAAAGATGGTGCATTAAACAGAAAATAAATAAAATATAAAAAGAAAGTTAAAATATGCTATACTCTTAAATAAGAATTTAAGAGAGGATTGCTATCTATGGATAATAAGTTAATTTTATCTATTCTAATGTTATTACCTTTCGTTTCAGGTATTGGTTCAGTATTTTATGCTAAAAATATTGCACCTGAAGGTTTAGAATGATATTTAGTAATTGGTGCATCTGTACCTTTTGTTAATTTTATTTGTGCATTAATTTTACTTATTTGCATCTTAATTAAAAAATTCTAATTAGGTTCATTGCTAATTTGAGTTAAAATATTTAAAATGGTTAAAATGTGTCTTTTTAAAGGCACTTTTTAATTTTTATAATTAAATAGAGTATAATTTAAGCAATTGATATGTTTTTAGAGAGAGCAGAACAAACTAATCTAAATTTTAAAACTAAATTAAATCATCTACAAACAAAGGTGATTTCTTTTTCTTTATTATATGCTGGTTTGGGATTTGCACTAATTTGCGGATTTGCTTTTTTGTTTTACTATGCTATTCAAAATCAATGAATTAATTTTGAACAAGTAAATATTTTATATGTAGTATCATCAGTATTATTAATTGTTGCTTTCATAATAAGTATTTTTATTTCTTTTGCAAATAAATTTAATATTTGGTGAATATACCTAATTTATTTTATATTCATATTTAGTTTTGCTATTTCTTTTGGTATGCTATTCACCTTATTTAATGGATCAGAAGTTTTAATGTTATTTGGTATAAGTGGTGGTGTTTTATTAATTTGTTCAATTATTGGATTTTCCCTATCTAATAAAGGAGCTCTAACATTATCTAGAATTATTTACATTTTATTACCACTTTACTTCTTTGGTTCTTTAATCTTTTCCTTAGTTTCTGCTTTTGTTTTTTCATCTAATAGTTGATATATTATTGCTACTATCTTAAGTACAGGAATTATTTTATGTCTTAACATTTATTCTTTTTATAATTTAAGCAAGTCAGCTGAATTTGTTAAAATGACTGATGAAACAAAAGTTCCTATCAATAAAATTTGCTTAGTAAATGGTTTAAATATTCTTTGTTCTATGGTAAATACTATTATGCTTGTTGCTAGAATATTACTTTTCTCAAGGAGATAATAAGTTATGCATTGTGAAAAAAAAGCTAATGAATATGGTGAATATTTAGAAAAAATGGCACATCCACAAAATGACTCATACAATATTATTTTTTTTCATGACTATTTATCTATACCAGAATATCATGATGAATTTTGTAATAAACTTCAAATTTTCAATTACTATGCACCATATATTCCCTATGACATTAATAAAGATATTGATGATGAAAGTTCATTAAAAAAAACTAGTTTTGTTTCTTTGGTAAGGTGAGCTAAAGATTTTATTTTAAGTTTAAATGGTAAAAAGTTTTTTTTAATTGGCGAAGGAATTGGCGCTGCAATTGCTTTAGCTGTTAGTTCACTTTTAAGTCATAAAATTTATAAAATTGTTTTAGTTAATCCTTTTTGTTCGTTAGCATCAGCTGGAACTATTTCATTAGTTTCAAATGTGCCTAAAAATTTAGAAGAAATGTATGAATTAGCATCTAAAATGATTCCTAGTAATAATAAATTAATCTTAGATAAAGAAAAGAGCCCTTTTGTTGTAAGAGCTATGCGAAAAATTTATTACAATTATAGAGATTATTGTGACTTTTGTAACGATATGTGCTTACCTAAGACCTTAGAAGCCTTAAAGATTTATGAGTCCAATATTAAGATCCCTACATTATTAATCCTAGGTGATTCTGATGAATTTATTTCACCTATTGAATCAGTTTTAGCATTTAAGTCAAATAAAAACGTAATAATAGAAAATTACCCTAGTTCAAAACATTTCCCAATTTTAGACAATGAAAAAGCTTATGTTCATAACATTATTAAATTTTTTATTGATAACTTAGGATTAAATAATGAAAATAAACTACCTAATAAATATATATATCAACATCTATCAGATGAATGAAAAAAATATTATCGTTATAATTTTCAAGAAAAATTACAAGATCGAGAACAAAAAGAATATTTAGAGAAGCTAGCTGAATATGAAAAAGAATTTCAATTAATTGATATCCCTTCTAATTTAAGTGATGTTGAAAAAGATATTTTTATAAATCAACAAATACAAGCTATTAATCAAATTCAAGGCTATGTAGCTGAAGCACAAAAAACTAAAAAATTAATGGATAGTTTACCATTAATAAATATTGATTATTCTATTCCAACTAATCAGGTTGTAACTAATAATCAAGGTTATCAAGTTTTTCATGATGGACATGGTAATGCATTTTATATGGATTATGATGGTAAATGAAAATTAGTTTCTTAATTATTTCTTAGGTCTTGTTTTTAATCAATTAAAAGATCAATAAGCAAAATGGTTAACACTTTTGTTATATAAAGACTCATCATTCTTCTTAATGCTTAAAATAATATTACCACTTATCAAATTGATAAAAGTTGGACTTAAATAATATGGATCAGATGGATTATTTAAACCTTCACAATTATCTTTAAAGTTTCAAAAATTCAAATTTAATCCAGGTAATATTCCCTCATCACTGGTACATACTGGTTTTCAATCTTGGTTACTTGCATCATATGTAATTGAGATTTCAATTTTATCACCACTAGTAACACTTGTTGTTTGCTTAGATACATCGCCTAGGTATTGGAAATAATAATTAACATTTTCTCTTGTTTCTTTAATTAGACCAATGGCTGTAGCAGTTAATTTTTGATTTTCAATATCATTAGAAATATAATAATTAACTTCTGAGAAATTATCGCTAAACATTTGATATAAAGCAAACCGAACTTGATAAGCCATTTCTGCTTTAAAATCTTCTCAAGTTAAATTTTTAATTAAATCATCATAAGCATTATTACCTGTGACCTCAATATCTTTAAATCGAAAACGTTTTAATTTTCCTTTATATGGTGTAGCTTGATTAGGAGTGGTAAGTTTTTCTATCTTAGCTGCATCTAAACCAGTAACTTCTTCAAAAATATTATCAAAGCCTTCTATAGGAATGGGCTTCATTTTTATTGTTAAGATATTTTGAGGAAATCCTTCGCTATTTATTTTTTCACAAAAAATAATATAAACATCAAAATCTATTGCTGTAGTAGACTGATCATGTTTAAATGTACTTTGAACATTAAAAGTATATAGACAATGATTTTTAAAATTAGGAAAAATTTTTTGTAATTCATCATAATTTCATTGAAAATATCTTTCTTGTTCAAGAGTATCTAATTTTAAAAATTGTTCAACATTTAAATTTCGATAATTATAGTTTGGATCCTCGCTAGGAATTAATTTAAAATTTTTCACAAAATTATTAACAAAAGTATTTAATTGTGTTTCATCAAAACTAGATGTAGGTTGTAAAAAACCATCAATATTAATTTCTTTTGTTAATTCTACCTCATCACCAACATATATATTAATTGTAAAAATAGCTTCAGTAGGGGAATCATTAGACACTTTTACAGTATATGCCATTTCACTTATACCATTAGGATTTGTTGGTGACTTTCATAAATCATTATCTTTAAATGTTTCATCTAAAAATTTTCAATTAAAATTGAAAAACTTTTTTTGAACTTCATAGTCTAATTTTATAAACTTATCAACAGTAAGTTTACTTGGGTCAAAATATGGATCATCGCTCTTAACTAGTTCAACTACATCATGAATATCATTTGCCAATTGCTCCTCTTTGTTTGAAAATTCCTCTTTAAAATCAGTAATTTTAAACTCAATTATCTTATTACCAAAAACTTGAAAAGCAACACTAATTTTATTTTCATTTACTTCAGGCATTGGTGGAATTGTAATATCAGCTTTATTAAACTCACCTTCTATATCAAACAAAGTATTTTTATTTTCAAAAATTCAATCACTTGTTATGGAGTCTTTTGCATCACTAGCAATAGTTTCTGATCAACCGAATAAACTAGCTTTAAAACTAGTTTGCTTTAATGTAATATTATTTTTTACTATTTTTTTAAAACCAGAAAATGTTTTCTTTATTGATTTTGTTTGCCCATCCATTGTTAGGACAATCTCAACATTTAAAATACTAGAGTCTTGATCATCAACTGTAAATTGATAGTCAATTTTTAAATTATTAACATTTGGATATTTAACATCAAAATATTGCTTAAAATTATCTTTATTAATATCACTAGCCAATATTCTACTTAAATCTTTATCTAATTTTTTTTCAATCTGAAAACTATTAATAATGTCATCTAACATTGGTTTGCTAGTAGGTTGATTATCATTTTTTAAACCACTAAAAGTAATAGCTTTTTGTTCTAAAATGACTTGCTCTTTATTTTTAATGATTAAATCAAAAGTAACTGTATTATTTTCTTTTTTAAAATTAGAAATTTCAATTCCTTCATTTAAAAAGTCTTGTGATAAATTTCCACTAATTTTAAAAAAAGTATCTTTGTTTTCAATTAGGAATTTTTTTATTCAATCTTGGTCTACATCTTTGATGTTAATATCTGAAAACTGAAACTCTGTGTCTTTTAATTCAATAGTATAGTTATCGCTATTATTGTTATTACTACTATTGGTACTACTTGTGCTTTTAGCGTTATTACTACAACTATGTAAAATAGGAAAAGTAGCACTGATACCAATTAAAGATAATGCTAATGCTAAAATTAATGGGTATTTTTTCTTTTTCATACTTTATTATTTAATTTTAATAAAAACCACTTGGCTTATTAGACAAATCTATCATAATATTTTTTATTTGTGTATAGTGATTTAAAACAATCTTGTGTGTTTCACGGCCTATTCCAGATTTTTTATATCCACCAAAAGGAGCTCCTTCTGGAATTTGATTATATGTGTTTATTCAAATTCTTCCAGATTGAATAGCCTGTGCTACTTTTAATGCTCGATTAATATTTTTTGTAAAAACAGCTCCACCTAATCCATATAAACTATCATTAGCCATTTTAATAACTTCATCCTCATCTTTAAATTTAATAACTACTGCAACAGGTCCAAAGATTTCTTCTTGTGCAATGCATGATTGATTTGTTACATTTACTAATAATGTTGGCTTCATAAATGCTCCCTTAGATAGTGGGCCTTTATTAAAAGATTCTCCTCCACAAATAACTTTAGCACCTTCTTGCTTACCTTGTTCAATATGATGTAATATTTTATCTAAATGCTTTTTGTTGATCTGAGAACCCATTTGAGTATTTTTATCTAGCGGATCTCCTACTTTAATTTCATTAAATTTTTTGATGATCTTTTTTAAAAAATCATCATAAATTTTCTCATGTACAAAAATTCTTGAACCAGCACAACAAACTTGACCTTGATTGAACAAAATACCTAGCTGAACTCCATCAATTGCTTTTTCTAAATCAGCATCATCAAAAATAATATTAGCTGATTTGCCTCCTAATTCTAGTGTAGCTGGTATTAAATTGGTAGCAGCACCTATAGCAATATCTTTACCTACATTAGTTGAACCAGTGAAAGCAATTTTATCTATCCCACTATGTGTTCTTAAAATTTCACCAGATTTAGAACCTTCACCAGTAATAATGTTTATTACACCTTTAGGAATGATTTTTTCAATTAACTTCATAAGTTCTAACAAACTGATTGAAGTAAATGATGATGGTTTCAATACTACACAGCAACCTGAGGCTAAAGCAGGAGCTAATTTTCAAGCTGCTATTAAGAAAGGGAAGTTTCATGGGATAATTTGTGCAACTACACCAATTGGCTCTTTTATATTAATACTTAGTTTATTACCATCTAAAATACTAGCAGTGCCTTCTTCTACAAGAATCGCTGATGCAAAATACCTAAAATGATCAGCTGCTAATGGAATATCAACATTTAAAGTTTCACGAATTGGTTTACCATTGTCTAATGTTTCTACTGTTGCTAATCACTCTTTATTCTTATCAATAATATCAGCAATTAAATTTAAAATTTTTGCTCTTTCTTTAGGAGTTGTATTTTTTCATTTATCAAATGCCTTTCTTGCAGCGTTGACTGCAATATCTACATCCTTTTTACTTGCGTTTGCAATAGAAGCTAATTCTTGTCCAGTAGCTGGATTAATTGAAATGATACTAGTTTTATCAGATGAGTCTTTTCATTCACCATTTATATATAACTGGTATTTTTTGCTTAAAGTTTTTTTCATAATATACCTCTTTTTATGTACTATAATATAAATTAAATAAAAGTCAATGGAATTATGTTATTTATTTTAAAATATCAAATTCCCATTTTTGTTTAGTGAATTTAAACAAGGTTAGAGCTGTTATATATTTTTATTTTTTTAAAAACACATTGTTATATTTACTATGGTCAAGAAAAATAAATTTTTCTTCTTTTTTCGTTTTATTTTTTAAAAAATAATAAAAAACTTAATAATAAAGACTTAATTTATTTGAGGAAAAGTGCAAATCTTTTCCAGAAAGGATAAAATGGAAAAAATTAATGAATCAGATAGAAAAGTCATTTATGGAGGTTTAAACAAATCGTTACTATTTACTTCTGCAATTGGTATTAGTTATTTAGATAATACATTATGTAATATTATGAATGCCATCACAAAAACAATTAGAGTTAATAATGCATCACCATTATATAAATCTGATATTTATGCATTATCCAATCCAATGGTAAGAATTGGTTATAATCCAAATCATAGTAGTATTGGATTTTGATAATGACTAGATTGAACACTGATGAGAAACAAAAATTAATTGCAGGAGCTATTACTGCTACTGCAATATTAGCTATTGGATCATGTGTTGCTGCTGGTATTTCATTAATAACTAATCTAGTTCTAGGAAGCTTAAATATTGCTAATGCTTCTATGAGTGAAAAAACCACTGAACTAAAGTATACTATTAATGATCAAAAAACATATACAAATATTTTTTAGACATAAAAACAATCCTTTTTAGGATTGTTCCCAAATTGAATTATTAAGTGCAACGCCTTTGATAAAATAAAGGTGGAGCACTTTTTAATTTTGTAAATATATAAAAAAGTGCCCCCTTTAGTACGGAAAGGGAGCAATTATGTTATACACTCAAATAACTCATGATGAGA
>JAZOSV010000038.1:0-15398 GCA_045657345.1 Mycoplasma sp.
CATCATGAGTTATTTGAGTGTATAACATAATTGCTCCCTTTCCGTACTAAAGGGGGCACTTTTTTATATATTTACAAAATTAAAAAGTGCTCCACCTTTATTTTATCAAAGGCGTTGCACTTAATAATTCAATTTGGGAAATTACACCTCACAGTGTAATTTTTGATACTATTTTATTATTTAAAATTTATATTTAATTATTATCTTTGGTTATTGTTAGATTGTTGCACACCTGCATTAATCATTGTGGCTTGTGTACCTTCAATCTCATTATCAAATTCACGATAATCAATAAATTGACCATTAATAGTTGCTCGATATGTACCAACATGTTTTTTAACAGCAACACAATAATCTTGAAGTAATTTTCTTACTTGCATGTAGTCTTCATCTTTATTTCTTCTAATGAATAGATCATGTAATAAGTAAGTATTGTCTTCATATGTTTCACCAGTGTTTAACAATAAACCAATGAAAGAATTGATTTTTCAAGTTGGTTTTAATTCTTGATGATAAATATTTTCATTAAATAACAATTCAAGTTTATCTTTCATTGTTTCTTCCATTCTTTTTCAATCAAGTAATAAATGACCTTCTTGAATGTTAACCAATCATCTTTCTCTTTCATTTCACATTCCTTCACGTCTCATTGATCATGAAGTTTGAATAATTGTATTTTGTTGTACTAATGATATAATTCATTTAATTTCTTCATATGAAATCATTTCACCAGCAGCTTCTCTAGCTAATAAATAAGCATATAATTCTTCATTGCTTATTAAAATACTATTTTCATTCTTTTTTGCAAAATAATTTAATTGGTTGTCAATAAAATTCATAAATACCTTTCATAAATAATTTCAATAGGTTGTAATGCTAGTTTCTTACTAGGACCACAATAATAATTCTAACATAAATAATTAAGGTTAATCTTGTTTTGGTCCAAATCTTTCCAATTAGTCTTATATTAATATAAGACTATTTTTTTTAGTTGTTAAGATGGTTTTTGGCTTTTGTTATCTTTTTTAATTGATTTAATAAAACGACATTTAGGAAAACCACTACAACCTATAAAAGGTTCATTACGTTTATTTTGTCTTTCGACTAAATTTTTATTACATTGAGGACAAACTTCATCTAAAATTTTTGGTTGTGATTTTGGTTTTAATGACTCAATAAAAGTACATTTAGGAAAACCACTACAACCTATAAATGTTGAACGATCTCTTCGATTAATTTTATAAACTAGAGGACTATTACATTTTGGACAGTCACTACCAACTAGTTCATCCGCTTTCTTTTCTATGTTTTGTTTTGCATCAGCAATTGCTTTATCAAAATCTTTTTTGAAAGCCCTAATTCAATCATTTCAATTTTTGTTTCCTTCAGCAATTTCGTCTAACTCTGTTTCCATTTTAGAAGTAAATTCTTTAGAAATAAATTGTGAAAATTCTTTAGTTAAACTTGTAATTAAGGAAATTCCAATATCTGTTGGTGAAAGCTCTTTACCTGGTTTAACATATCCACGTGATCTTACAACATTCACCATAGTACTATATGTTGATGGCCGACCAACACCAGATTTTTTTAACTCTTTGACTAAGGTACCTTCATTATATAATGGTTTTGGCTCAGTTGAGTGTTTAACAACACTAGCTTTTGAATGCTCTACAAGTTCATCACCTACTTTTAAATAGGAAAGATCAATATCGGAATCTAGTTTATTTTTTTCATAGTGTGGCAAAATATGATATCCAATAAAATGCAATCGCTTATAACTTGTATAAAACTTCTGTTCATTGTTTATAAAACGAACAATAAATTGTTTATAAACTGGTACCTTCATAAAAGAAGCAACAGTCCTAGTTCAAATTAAAGTATATAGCTTAAGAATATTGCTAGCATCCTTATCTTTTATTTTTCCTTCTAATGATTTAGGAGTAATTTTAATATCAATTGGCCTAATTCCTTCATGGGCCCCTTGAACTAATGGTCCAACATTAGCATCTTTAGCATTCATTGAAACATATTCTTCACCATATTCATTACGTATAAAATCTCTTGTTGAGCTAATAAAATCAACATTTAATCTATTAGTATCAGTTCTAGGATATGAAATCAAGGAAGTGACTACACCATCAATATCTACTCCATTATACAATTCTTGAGCAACTTTTTGTGTCTTATATGTAGCTCATCCTAACTTGGAAAATGCCTCTGTTAAAAGAGTATCAGTTTGAAAAGGAGATAAAACTTTGGATTTAGATAATGTTGGTTCATCAATGTTATAAACTATAAATTTATTTGATAATAAGTCTAAACATTTTTTGGCATCATCTTCTTTGGCAAATTTAAATTCAGTATCACTCTTAGGTCCGAAAGTCTCACATTCAAAAGAAACAGAACGCAAATGAACTGGAATCTCACTTTTTTTATCTTTACTTTTTAATGATGTTTCAATTGTTCATCAATATTCAGGAACAAAATTTTGAATTTGTAAATAACGTTCAACAATAAATAATAAAGCTACTGATTGAACTCTACCAGCACTAATTGCATTCAATTTAGAATTTACTAGTGAAGAAAGCCCATAACCAACAATTCGATCCAAAAGTCTTCTAGCTCATTGTGAATAAACTAAATTAAGATCAATATCTCTTGGTTCTAATACAGCTTGTTCAATCGCTTTTTTAGTAATCTCATTAAATGTTATTCTTTGACATTTATCTTGAATCTTTTTATCTTTTAATAAATCATACAAGTGTCATGAAATAGCTTCCCCTTCTCTATCAGGGTCAGTTGCTAAATAAATCTTCTCAGATTCTCTAGCAGTTTTTTTAATATCATTAATAATGCTTTCACTATTTGATTTACCAATACCATTTTTGTTGGTATAAAGCTCTCAAATTGGTTCTAATGTTTCTTTATTAAAACCATAACCTGCTTTTTTTAATTCACGTATATGGCCACCAGAAGCAATTACTTCAAAATCCTTTCCTAAAAATTTTTTAATAGATTTTACTTTATTAAAAGACTCAACAATAACTAATTTCATAACTACCTGCTTAATATATAGTAATATACTAAATCTTATATAGATAAAAATAAGTTGTAAAGTCTTTTAACTAACTATATATGTTATATATAAATTTTCTTAATTAATGCATATTTGCTCAAAGTTTTCAATTAATTTAATATTATTTTGGTTATTAATATAATCGCTATTTAAACTTCAAACAAATAGTTTTCTTTTCTCAAAATGATGAATAATATTACATTTTTGAAATTGATCCTTAGATGGATTAATAATTAAACTCATATTAGATACACCTAATAATAATCGTTCAAAGCTTTGCTGACTATCCTTATCAATTTTGTCAATAAAATAAGGAAACTCAGTTAAATAGCAATAATTTTCTAACTGTTTTAATAGCTCAGTTTTTATAGACGTTGCTTTATCATCATCAATTAAAATAAGAGCATAACCAGCTTTATTTAGTTCTTGATATAGTTTAATATCTTTAGATTTAAACCTAAAAGCATAAGCTATATCTTTTTTATTTTCTTTCAAAAATTGTTTTAAGCATTCTAGATTATATTCTCCTCAAATTGAAATAATTTTTTTAATAGTTAATAAATTTTTATTTCCACTAATAAAAAGACTTAATGGTGGCATATAGATTTTTTTAAAATTATCTGGATAATTATCATCTATGATTGAAATAAAATCATATTCACTTCATTTTTGATTATTTAACTCATAAAGATTAATTATTTCTCGGTTTTGAATAGCATTATAAATTAATTCTCAATTTCCTTTATATTTATTTGTTAAAAAATAAATTATTTCTCGCATTCTTTTATTTTCTTTCATTTTTACCTCTTTTTACACTTTCATATATAACTAGTGTTAAAAAAAATTAAATTTTGTAAAAAAAATAAAAAAATGAAAAAAAATTGTAGAAAAAAGCCCTTATTAAATATGAAGGGAGTACTTAGAAGTCTAGAACTTCTATTAAGATTAAAATGATTAAAGAACAAGAGGTATTAAAGAAAATTTTAGAATATATTGATGAACTTTTATCAATGCTAACTTTAGTTATAACACATGAAAGTATGTTAAAAATTGAAGCTATGCAAAATAAAATAAGAAAAATCTCTAACAAAAGAATTCGAGAAACAAAAAAAGAAATTAAGGAAGATATTAAAAATCTAGGAGTATTAAATGAAACAAGAAAAAATTAATGAAGAATTTAAACAATGACATGGAATTTTAAACAATGCAACTAATTGTCTGAATAAAATTAAAGTGATTTCAACGGGAAGCATCCAATTAGATCAAGCATTAGGAATTGGTGGCTTTCCAATTGGGCGAATTGTAGAAATTTATGGAAATGAATCTTCAGGTAAAACAACAATAGCTCTACAATTAATTAAAGAAGCTCAGCAACAAGCATTAAAAGCATTATTTATTGATGCAGAACATGCATTAGACATTGAATATGTCAAATCAATTGGCATTGACACAAATAAATTATTAGTTGCTAATCCAATTACAGGCGAACAAGTATTTGAATTAATAGAATATACAATCAAGAATAAATTAGCTAATTTAATTGTGATTGATTCAGTTGCTAGCATGTTACCATCGCAAGAAGCAGAAAATAATATTAATGATCAACAGCTAGGTGCACATGCGCGTTTAATGTCAAGAGGATTAAGAAAAATTCAAGCATTATTGGTAAATGAAAATGTCTGTATTGTTTTCTTAAATCAAATTAGAGAAAAAATTGGAGTTTTTTTTGGTAATCCAGAAACTACTACTGGTGGCAAGGCTCTAAAATTTTATACATCAATAAGAATTGAATCAAAAAAAGCTGATTTAATTAAAAATAATAATGAAAAAATAGGAATTAAAAGCAAACTAACTATAACTAAAAATAAACTAGCTCCTCCATACAAAACAGCATATGTTGATATCTTTTTTAATCAAGGATATGATTATACTAATGAAATTATAGAATATGCAATTGAAAATAACATTATCCAAAAAAATGGTTCATGATATTTTTACGAAGATAAAAAAATAGTTCAAGGAAGAGAACAATTAAGAAAATATATGCTTGAAAACTTAGAAACATTTAATAAAATAAAAACTATAGTAATTAATAAATTAAAAATTAATTGTAACTAAAATGGAATTTAAGCAAGTTTTTAAGGGCGACAAAACCCTAATGTATAAATTAAAAATTAATCAAAAAACTAGAAATATTACTGCAAAGATAAATAAGAATAATATTATTGAAGTAATTGCTCCAGAATACCTTTCAATTGAAGAAATTAATGCTTTTGTGTTAAAATACTTTAATCGTTTTTTTGAATATATTAAAAAACGTAATGAACAAACACTAATTAATCTTTCAGAAAATAAAATTTCACTCAAAGGGTTAAATTATGAAATTAGGATTAATATAATTGAAAGCGGTAAAGAAAAATACGAAATAATTAATAATAAAATATATCTCTTTTTAAGAGATGAAGAACATAAAAAAAAATTGATTAACAAATTACTCAATGACTTAGGTAATCAATATTTACAAGAGCGAGCTAAAAAAATTGCTAAAAAATTTAATTTTAATGTTGTGGATATTTCTACAAAATGATATGATACCAAGTGAGGACAATGTGATGTGAAAAATAAAAAAATCACACTAGCTATTCAACTATATATTTTCAATGATGAAATTATTGATTATGTAATTATTCATGAATTATGTCATTTAATTTTCCCAAATCATTCAAAACAATTTTGAGAAAAAGTTAAAGAATTATGTCCTAATTATTTATTAGCAAAGGAAAAACTAAAATTTCAATGTTAAAATATTATAAGTAGGAGAAACATATGGCAGTAAAAATAACATACACTATTAGCGATGAAGATTTTAATACTATTAAAAAGGAATATGAAAAAAATAAAAGTAAATTAAAAGATATTACACTTGAAGAATTTATCCAAAAAATGATTGATCTGGCTTTAAAAAGTCATTTACAATTAACTAATTTAAATGAACAAATGCTAAACATATTTTCAGATATAACCTCAAAAGCTTTTAATCCGGATGAATTAAATAAAAATAATTCTAATGTTGATATGTCAAAAATAGATGACTTAATTAATAGTTTTTTTAATAATAAATCTAATGGCTCAAATGCAAATGTTAAAGAAAATAATAAAAAAGATAAAATAAAAGATTTAAAAGATGATAAAAAGAAATTAAATTAAGATTTCTTAAATTCCTTTGATGTATTTCTAATTCTATTGAAGTTTAATGTCTTAGTAAAAAAACGATTTAGTGATGTAGAATTAGCTTGTCTTTTCTCTTTAAAACTAATATTATCTTCTTCATTATTAAAATCTTCTCTAGTTGTCACATTTTCTCATTTACTTAAAAGATCATTGCCTTTTTCGTTAAATTCAGAGCTTGAATCAAGACGATAATTTAAATTAAAATTATTGTAATTAAAATTGTCAATATTGTTATTTTCTATTTTTTCTCTCTGATCATCTTCTTCCTCGTTTTTACATTGGTTTTCTTGTTTTAAAAATGATGTGTTGTAGCGATTTATAACATTATGATTCTCAACATTATGATTCTCAAAAACATCTGCTCTTGTTTCAATATTACCTATAAAATTTAATTCCACTGTTTTATGTAATTTAATTTGTTCTTTTGGTTTTTGCTGATTTAAAGAAGCCATTAATAATGAAAAGTTTGCAAATTCAACATCATCTGAATAATTAATAGCATAAGTTAATGTAAAATCATCACAACCAAGTGCTGTTTCTAAAGCTGCTCTTATATCATTTATAAAATTTTGAGGAACACTAGGATTTAATCTAAAATTAACCATAACTTTGGATATATCAATTAGTTCATTTTGATAAACCGCTTCTTTAATTTCTGAAAGCACTTTTTCTTTTATATTTTCTGATGATTTAAAGATAAAATTATTTAGTTGGAAATCACTTTTTTCCTTAAAGAAATTTTTAACATCATTAAAATCAAGATTCATTTGAGCCGGAACATTAACTAAGCTAATAATTTCATTAACTATTGTAGAAATCAAGTTATTGGCTATATCAAATGACTGTTTTAAGGAAATGTCATATCCAGAATGATTTTCTCCTATAATTTTTTGATTACTAATTACAGATAATCCATCAGCATGTTTACTTAGTTCATTTAATCCCTTCATTCCTTTTTCATAAATAATTTGTCCTTCAACAGAAGCTGATGGAAGATTAACCACACAAATTGTTAAAATACCCATCTCTTTTGCTATTTGAGCAACAATTGGACTAGCGCCAGTACCAGTACCTTTACCCATACCAGAAACAATAAAAAGTAAATCAGTTCCTTTTAATTTTTCTCTAAATAAATTTTCATCTTCCAATGCAGCATCCATTCCAATTTTTGGATCAGAACCAGAACCCATGCCCTTTGTAATTGTTTTCCCAATTAATATTCGATGAAAATTTTGTGGTAATTGTTTTAAGAATTGAAAATCTGTGTTAATAGCATATAAACATTCTCGATTAACATTTGTATGTTCTGCTATGTGGGCTACCATATTATTACCAGCACCACCCAGTCCAAAAACTTTAATATTCACATTTGAACTAAAATCAAAATCATCTAAATTATCAAAAAAGTTTTTGTTACTTCCATTTGATTTCAGAGGGTTCTTAATATCAACTTTTTTGTTTTGTTGGTTACAAAAATTGTATTCATTAGCTTTAACCTCACTTTGTCTTTCTTCAAAATCATTTTTTAATCCTAAATCTATTATTTTTTCCATGATACTATTCCTTTCTTGTTCCCATTAATTTTGTTTTACTTTTTGGATGCTTAGAGCTTAAATCATACATATTGTTATTAATGTCATTGATAATGGCTTTTGCATGTAAACATGCTTGATTATAATTTGGAGATAAATCATATTGTTCAAAGGTAAGAATCTTACTATTTACTGTTAAATTTGCTTTCGTCGAATTAAAAATTATTTTAGTTATATCACTAGTTGGCAAGAAAGTAACATTACTAATATCTATATCATTTTTATCTTTTAAATATTTGACACTTTTTTCAATGAAAACAGCAATTTCTTTTGCATATTTTGCTATATAACTATTTAAATCTTTAGATGTAATTGTTTCAATTTTTGAATATTTATCAGAATAAGATTGTGCTATTTTAACATCCTTTGCTGATTCCATAAAAATAGGAATAAAATAATTTAAATATTCACTAGTTTTATTTCTATCTATGTTAGTGTCATTTGCTAAACAAGTAATAAAATTACTTAAAGATAATTCTTTTTCATATGTAGAAATAATCAAATGATTGCCCTGGGTTATACTTACTACTAAACCCTGATTATTTAGATTAACAAACATCTCATAATTTTTAACTCTAGATGACCTTGTTATACTAGTATAGTTCATTGCTAAAGGTATTAATTTAAATTCTAAATTTAGTGCTTGAAACATTTTAGTATACTGTTCATATTGAACACGATTAATTTGATACATATAACCTTTAACATCTACAAAATTAACCTGATATTGATTATCTAATGAGAAATGAGATTTACCATTAATAATTCACTCAAAAATACTTATATCTAAAATATGTTTGCTAGATTCTTGAGTTATATTTACCTTTTTAAGAATTTCATTTCTTCAAATATTATCATCTAAGATTCCGCCTGGAACCTTAATTCGTTCACTCTGAAAATCTTGAATTGAAATTTTATCAATATCAATAGAAACAACAAGAGATTTCAAATTTGCATCTAATTCCTCACTAGCATCTTGTAACATTTGTTTAATTAGCTTAATAACTTCTACTGGATCTTTAATAAAACCATTAAAAATTATATCTTTATTTATATCATTGTTTTTCTCATACAATAAAACTAAATCATCATATTCTTTTTTAAATACTAGTAATGCTATTTTACTATCATTTAAAGACAAAACATTAATATAATCTTTACTCATGAAACCTCCTATTTATATAAAATTCTTAATTTTGCAGATCGTGAACGTTTATTATTTATTATTTCTAATTCACTTGGATAAATTACTTTACTTGTTAAACAATTAAAATTTTCAATTGGCAAATAAGATGGTAAATTATTTTTATTAATTAATTCATTAAATGTTGTTTTAATTATCTTATCTTCTAATGAATGAAAACTAATAATAGCAATTGTGCCATTTTTCAATAAATAATCAAAACATATTTTAATGCAGTTAGATAAAAATACTAGTTCATTATTAACTTCTATTCTGATTGCTTGAAAAAATCTTTTAGCTGGATGTTTTGCTAACGTTAACATATCCTTGCTAGCATTTTCTTTAATGATTTTAACTAAATCAAAAGTTGTTTGAATTGGTGTTTTTTGGCGTTGTTTAATAATTGCTCTTACCACTTTATTAGGTTTTTTTATTTCTCCATAATTCTTAAAGATTCTAATCAAATCTTCTTCATCATATTCATTAACTACTTTGAAGGCGTCTAATGACTGTTGTTGGTTCATTCGCATATCTAATCTTGCATTGTGATGATATGAAAATCCACGTGAAGGATCATCTAATTGTGGTGATGAAACACCTAAATCAAATAAAAAACCATTAACTTTTTGAATATTTAATGATTTAAGAATTGATTCGATATTTTTAAAATCATCATGAACTAAATAAACATTTTTATTTTTTTCAAATTTAGATTTTAAAAAATTTATAGCCATCAAATCCTTATCAATACCAATAATAGTAATGTTTGGATATTTATTTAACATTAAATCTACATGTCCGCCTCGACCAATAGTACAATCTACATAAATACCATTAGGGGCAATTTTTAAGGCATCTATTACTTCGTTAGCTAAAACACTAGTATGTAGATTAAATTCCATTGTCATCTAAATTTTCAGCTAATTTTTCTAAAATACCATCACTATTTTCTTTAAATTTCTTATATTGGCTAGAAGCTCAAATTTCTAATTTATTTCCTAATCCAATAATAGTAACTTCTTTAGTAATTTCAACTTCTTTTAATAAATTGTTAGGAATTAAAATTCGATTAGCACTATCAATTTCAATTTCTGAAGCATTGGCCAACAACTGTCTAAGAATAGTTCTAGTAGTTAACTTGTTTTGTGATAAAATCATTAATTTATCAACGAAAATTTTAAAATCACTTGGAGATCTAGCTTCTAGACAACCATCAAAACCTTTAGACACAACAAGACTATTGCCTTCTAAAGCATTTAATACTTTAGAAGGCATAGTCAATCTATTTTTAGTATCTAAATTATGTTCAAAAGTTCCTAAAAACACATTTTCCCCCACTTTATCACACTTTTATACTACCATATTTTTATAAAAAATGCTTTTTTATTAATAAAAAAGGTCAAAAATCGCTTTCCTTATATTATAGATAGGTAAGCAATCCAAACAAAAAGGAGCATAATTTAAGTAAAAATACTTAATTTTTTATTAATTTTGATAGTTAATATTAATTTTATTGGCTAATTCATAAACAAATAATTGATTATTGTCTAAATTAATATTTTTAGCATTTAACTTAATAGCATTTATCTGGCTATTATCATAAGTGGTGTAATAATAAGTTAATGTCTTGCTAGAAATGGCAGATGAATATAATGTAATTTCATATAAATTTTCTAAACAAATTACTTGGCCTCTTGTTTGTTCAACTGATTTTAAAATGTGAAAGAATTGGTTTACCTCATCAATTTCATTGTTTTTACTAATTGAATTTAAACAAGTAAAAGCAGCTCTAATAAAACGATCTTGAGAATTTAATCCACCTGGTAATGAGCTAGTTCCAATTCCATTAGAGTTTGCCTTAATTTCAAGACCATTAGCAAATTTAGAACCACTATAATAATCTGGCTTAGTGTTAATATATTTTTTAATATTTTCAGCATGATAACTAAATTCAGGATTATTAGTTAAAACTTGATATGGATTATCATATATGGTTAGGCCATTAGTTGTTTGTTCTATCACTATAATTTCATTTTTATCGGCTACTTGTCAATGTAAAGGGCTAGGAGCCAAATTTTTACTAAAAGCAGTTTTTGTTATATTAACATTTTTTAATATTTTTCTAACTTCATTAATATTTTTGCATTTTCTTAAAATATAAGGAATTAGCTCAAATGAACAAATATTTGTTTTTCCCTTTACCACATTAAAATAAGAGGCATATCCCTCAAAATTAAGTCCTGCAACAAATAATCCATGTTCATTCATAGCATCAAAATATAGAGGGTAATCATCTATAACTAAAGCCATCCCAATAATGGCATAACCATTTTTATTTTTTTCTTTAGTATGTCTAAAATTAAATAAATAATTTCTTGGTGTTATTGCTACCTTATTATCTAATGGATATTGTAGGTCTAGATTACGACCGCAAATGTTTTTATATTTTACTGATGTGCACATATTATCCTTTCTATTAAACTAGTATTTTCTCATTCTAATCTTATCATCTTTTTGTCTTAAATCTTGTCTTTTATCAAATAATTTTTTACCCCTACAAATAGCTATCTTTAGTTTAATTTTGTTGTTCTTTCAATAAATATTAATAGGAACTAAAGTAAGTCGTTCTTTCTTAATTTGAAAATTAATTTTAATTAATTCCTTTTTATGAAGTAAAAGTTTCCGATTTCTTAAAGGGTCCTTATTTTGTATATTGCCTTGAAAATATGGGGCAACATGCATATTAATAATAAATGCTTCATGACCCTTAAAAATAATAAATGCTTCATTAATAGAACAATTAGATGCAGCAATTGATTTTACCTCAGTTCCAAATAGTTCAATCCCTGCTTCATATGTATCTAAAATTTCATAATTTAAATTAATCTTTTTATTTGAAGCTAATAATTTCATAAGTATTTTAAAATTTTATATTATCCAATTCTTACTCCTTCTTCAAGGTATTGATAATTATTAGTAGATACCTTGCTTCTTCTAAATACTAACAATGTTGATGAAATACCATATTGCCCAATGAACATAAGAATCATTAAATATAATTTTGAAAATCAATTTAATTTTGTTAGTGGAATAGTAGATAATCCAGTAGTACCAAATGATGAAGCTGAAACAAATAATGCATTAGTAAATGAATCTAGGTCAACATCTCCCTTATCAAAATTACTAATTAAAATAACTCCACCTAAACACAATATAATTAAACCTATAAAACTAACTATACAAGCATTAATAATATTGTCTTTTGGAATTGCTTTTTTAAATAAATTAAGATTTCTTCTACCAATAAATCTAGCTAAAATAGCCAAACATGCAATAGCTAAAGTAGTAACACGAATTCCACCAGCTGTTGAAGAAGGTGCTCCACCAATATACATTAGAAAAATATTAAATAATTTTGTTGAGGGATTTAATAAACTATTATCAAATGTTGAAAAGCCAGCTGATCTAGTAGTTAATGCCTGAAACATAATGTTAACTGATTTGTTAAAATAAATTAAACTACTACCTCCTCTACCAAAAGCAGTAGTATTGTTATTTCACAAATAATTTAGACCACCGCCAACAGATGTACATTCAAAAATAAATGAAATTACAATTGAAAAAATGCCAAGAATCAATGATGTTCAAAGGACAATTTTAGTTAATAATGAAATTTTGTAAATAGCATTTCTTTTTATCTTAAACAATGTAATATTAAATTTTGAAAATAGATGAAACTTTTTCTTTTCAATGTCAAATTTTCTCATTACATCATAAACTACTGGGAAGCCAATGCCACCTAATGTAAATAAGAATGTAGTCATAAATAGAAAAATGCTATTTCAATCATTACGATAAGCTGCTAATGAATGTTCCCCGATAATATCAAAACCGGCATTATTAATTGAGGAAACAGAATGAAAGAAACCTGCTAAAAATGCATTACCTGGATTATTATATAGATCATTATATGTAGATGAATTAATTGTGAATTGTTCATTAGTCGGAATGTAATTAATATAAGCTGGCATTTTTAAAAATCACAATGAGAAAAATAAACCAAAGATAAATTCAATTAATAAAATAAAAATTGAAGAAGTAATTAACATTTTTTGTGTATCACCTAATTTAAGATTACCTTTTTCAGATTGAGCAATTAAAATTTGATTAATACTTACTTTATCTAGATTTTTATTAAATAATCTTCAAATCAAAAATAAGAAAAACATTATTCCAAATCCACCAATTTGAATTAAGAACATTAAAACTACATTTCCAAATGTGGAAAATAATTGATTTGTCGGTGCTAAGTTTAAACCAGTATTAGTAAAAGCGCTAAAGGCTGTAAAAAGACAATCAAAGAAATTAAAACTAAAATTTTGCCCACTTGTCCAAGCCGTGCCATCAAATGTATATAAAGTCATTACATATTGATTATTTACATATTGAAGATGAAAACTATTTCCACCAAACCCTTCATATTGGAATGGCTCTAAGGAAATAGGCAAATATAATAAAATAGAAAATAAAAGAAGAACTAAAAAATATAATCTAAAAATTTTTCTTGTAGTAGTAGAACCTAATACAAAATTTTTTATCCATTTTTTAGTGAATAAATTCTTAAAATATTTCTTAATTTTGTAAATCTGATTATCAAACATGTTAGAGTTTTCTCATACAATGATGAATTATATTATAGTATAATACAATAACAGTCAAACTATAATCATTATGAAGAAAAGTGTTTTTGTTATTGGTTTAGGAAGATTTGGTAAAAATTTAGCTTTAAATCTTTTTAAAAGTGAAGTATCTGTATTTATAGGGGATGTCGATAAAAAGGTAGTCCAAGAATTTGCTGACTCAAATGGAATTACTAATTCTTTAATTATTGATGCTACTAACATTGAATCATTAAATTCAGTTAATATTCAACGTTTTGATCTAGTTGTAGTTGCTATGGCCGATATTGAAAATTCATTATTAGCATGCGCTAACTTAAAAGACCTAGGCGTTAAAAATATTATTGCTAAGGCGCAAAATACAATTCATAGCCGTTTATTAAAGGCTATTGGTGTCCAAAATGTTATTTTCCCAGAAAAGGACTCAGCTATAATTACAGCACAACAAATTATTTATGATGATATTACAATTGTTAAACAATGAAATGAAATAAGTATTGTAAGCGTTGTCATAAAAACAGATAAATTTGATAATGTGAAATGCAAATTTATTGAAAAAGGAATTTTTAAAATATTTGCTGTTAAACCAAATAAAACAAATGCCTCTTTAATTTATGATATTGATCAAAATTATGAAATTAAAAAATTAGATCGTTTATATATCATATGTGAAAATAATAAACTAAAATTACTAAAAAAAGTATTCAAATATAATAAAGCAACAATATCAAGTAATAAAAATAAAAAAACTATGTAATTCATACATAGTTTTAATTTAATATTTTTAAAATGGCAGGGGTAGCAGGACTCGAACCCACAACACGCGGATTTGAAGTCCGCAGTTCTACCATTGAACTATACCCCTATAAATTATTATTTTAATTTTTCCTCAAAAGCTTTAACTAAATCCTCTAATGTTTTAATAGAAATTAATTTTTCATCATCTAAAGTAACATTTAATTCTTCTTCAACTTGCATAATTAAATTCATAGCTGCTAACGAATCTATTTTTAATGATTTTAAATCTTTTTGTAAATTACCAAAATCAATTTTTATTTTGTTTTTAGTTGCTACAGATTTAATTGCATTAACAACTTTATTGTTAGACATATTATCCTCTTAAATTTAATTCCTTTAATAATTTACGATATGATTCAATATTGTTTTTTTCTAAATATTTCAATAAAGATTTTCTTTGAGATACTTTTTTGTAAAGACCTCTTTTTGAGTGACGATCTTTTTTATTTGCAATCATATGTGTAGTTAAATTATCAATCTCTGCACTAATTAAAGCAATTTGTACTTCAATTTTTCCTGTATTTTTAATATTGCCACCGAATTTTTTAATGATTTCAGCTTTTGTTTCCTTAGAAATTGCCACTTGAGTACCTTTCTTTTTAAAATAAACATTATTTATTATAACCTTATTTTAATAAAAAAATAAAAAATAACTAAAGGAAAATCAAGAATTAGCATATATATAGATATAGAAGTAAAATTGTTTTTATACCCATCTTTTTGGACACCCCTATATAATGTATCTGTGGGGTAGACGAAAAAATCCCCCAAAAGGACCTTAGGGGATTTTAGTCCACTTCAAAAACACTACTTTTGAGAGGACATTATGTATTTTAAAC
>JAZOSV010000039.1:0-10312 GCA_045657345.1 Mycoplasma sp.
ATAACTTCAAAAGGTTCCATTATTACTCAGAATTAGAACATCTACCTTATGCTCAAAGATTTTTAATACCTAAAATTGCTATAAATTCTAATATAATGAGATATAGAAGTTACCAGTCCCAAAAGATGGTGCATTAAACACTAAAAGAGAGATTTTAAACTTAATTAAGCAATATAATATAAATGAAGCATCAATGGAACAAACTGATGCATCAATTAAAGTATATATAGAATTTGGAAACCAAGTAATGAACAAGCAACCAACAATAAGAGAATTAATATTAAATATATCTAGTGAAGTTAAACAAATTAATGGCCGATTAGACAAAATTGAGGACAGATTAGACAGAATTGAAGTTAGATTAGACAAATTGGAAAATTGTCCAACAATCAAAAAAGAATTAGGTTTATAAATAAGTTAAATAAAGTAAAATATATCTATATGAATGTAACTAGTAACAAAAAAATTTTAAGTGATTTTAAAACATTAAAGAAAGTATCAATTGAAGGTTGAGTTAAATCTAACCGTGATAACGGAAACTTTGGATTTATTGTATTCAATGATGGTAGTAGTTGTCGAAATATCCAATTGGTTTATAAGAAAGAAATTACAAATGGTTTTGATGAACTAAAAAGAGCTAGTACTGGTTCAGCAATCTATGCAGAAGGAGAAATTTTACTTACACCTAATTCAAAGCAACCATTTGAAATTTTGTTATCTAAATGTTTAGTTTTAAAACAAGCAGAAGATTCATATCCACTGCAAAAGAAAAGACATACTGTTGAATATTTGAGAGAAATAGCTCATTTAAGACAATCTACCAATTTGTTAGGTAATGTAATGAGAGTACGAAGCAAATTATTCAAATTATTAAATGATTATTTTTTTGAGAATGATTTCATTTGAGTAACTACACCTGTTTTAACTTCTAATGATGCTGAGGGCGCGGGGGAATCATTTTATTTAGCGAAAGTTGATAATAAAGAATTTTTTAATATAAAAACAACCTTATCAGTTACTGGACAATTACATGGTGAGGCTTATGCATTAACTTTTAAAAAAATATTTACTTTTGGTCCACAATTTCGGGCAGAAAAATCCCATACATCAAGACATGCTGCAGAGTTTTGAATGCTAGAACCAGAAATTTCTTTTTTAGATATCAATGGTTTAATGGATTTGATGGAAGACATGCTAAAACAAGTTACTAGTAAGTATATTAAATGATGTGAAGAAGAAATTAATTTTTTTAATGAATTTGTAGATAAGGATATTAGACAGCGATTAAATAAAATAGT
The DNA here is from genome assembly GCA_045657345.1 of Mycoplasma sp. GTDB lineage: Bacteria > Bacillota_I > Bacilli_A > Mycoplasmatales > Mycoplasmoidaceae > Mycoplasma_L. The sequence continues at coordinate 1,299 of JAZOSV010000039.1, forward strand.
TAAAGAAAAATTTGAAAAAATAAGTTATGGTGATGCTATAAACATTTTGATTGATGCAAAAAAAGAAAAAAAGATAACATTTGAAAACAATAATATCAAATGGGGGATGGATCTTGAATCTGAACATGAAAGGTATATTTGTGAGCAACATTTTAATAGACCAACGTTTATTTTTAATTATCCAAGTGTTTTAAAAGCATTTTACATGAAAGAAAATGATGATGGGAAAACAGTTGCTGGAGTAGATCTTTTAGTACCTGGTGTGGGTGAGCTTTGTGGTGGTAGTGAAAGAGAAGCTGATTATCAAACAATTTATAAAAAAGCTAGCAATACCAATATTAATATTGAGGAATTACAGTGATATTTAGATTTAAGAAAATACGGTTATTATAAATCATCTGGTTTTGGTTTAGGTTTTGAACGTTTAATTATGTTTCTAACAGGAGTAAACAATATTAGGGATACTATCCCTTTCCCAAGAACCCATGGCAATATTAAGTTTTAAAAAAAGAAGCATCCCTAATTGATTAACAATATTAAGAATTATTTTAACAATTCCTATTATTGTTTTTTTCTTTATAAATAACTTACCAATAGCTTATTCTTTTAATATTGATAATCAACAGCTATTAATTTATTGGAATCAAATTATTATTGGAATTTTATTTATTGTCGCTTCATTGAGTGATTTTTTGGACGGATACTTATCTAGAAAATTTAATTGGACATCTAATTTTGGTAAATTTTGAGACCCACTTGCAGATAAGATTTTAATTAATACTTGTTTTATCTTATTAGCTTCAAAAAATCTGACTCACTTTTCAATTGTTATAGTCTTCTTTTTACGAGATATTATTGTTGATGGTTTAAGGATGTATGCATCTAAACAAACAATTGTTATTCCAGCTAATTTTTATGGTAAATTAAAAACAATTTTCCAAATTACTGCAATAATTATTCTATTATTCTTTGGTTCTTATTTTAATGAAGTTATTTGATGAAAATGAGGAGTATTAAATTTATTTACCTATATTAGTGTTTTAGTTAGTGTTTTATCTGGTCTAGTATATGGTATATCTTATAAGAAAATATTAAAGAATAATCAATATTTAGAAAATTAATATGAAAATTATTTTTGTATGTTTAGGAAATATTTTTCGTTCACCAATGGCAGAGATGCTAACTAAAAATTTTATCAAGAAATATAAAATAAATAATTTGATAGTTGATAGTTGCGGTACATCTAACTATCATGAGGGACAAGACATGCATGATAGGACCAAACAAGTATTAATCAAAAATAAAATTGATATTGACAACTTTGTTTCAAAACCAATAAGTAAAATTAATATTTATGACTATGATTATATTCTGGTAATGGATAATCAAAATTATCAAGACATTATTAAGGTAAACAATAAAATAAGAATTAAGAAAATTGCTGAATATAGTGATTTTAATTATAGTGAAGTACCAGATGATCCATGATATACAAATAATTTTGATGAAACCTATAAAATTTTATCAAGTGCTATTTTTAATTTTCTAAAAGAACAAAAGCTTATTTAAATGGATAAATAAAATATGTAAATTTGCTAGTTGCTTCAATTGTAAGATTATTTTTATCAATTAATTTTATTTTAAAAGAAACAACATTTTTATATGTTTCATTCAAAAGATCATTGTGATATTCCCTCTCTTTTACTAAATTAAAAATTTCATATTTTAAATTTGGATATAAATTAGCATTTTTTCATTTAATATCACTTTCTTTTACATCATCTAAATTTAAATTTAAATTCGCTATAAAATCTGATGATTCAATTTTGTCTGCAATAATTTTCAAGCTTTCATATGTACCATCATATTTTAAAGTTGTTGTAGAAGATGAGCATGAAATTGTAATAAAAGGAATTGAAATCAAAAAAGGACACACAAAAAATAAGGGTAAAAATAATTTTAATTTTTTCATATTTTTTATGTATTAATAAGTAGTTTTAATACCATTTAAAATAAATGTAACATTAATTACTTTTTCCTTACCAGAACAATAAATACTTAAAGGTACAATAAAACTTAAATCTTTATCAGTCAATGTTGTGCTATGAAGTTCATCAAATTTAAATGTTATACTTTCGATCAAGAAGGTATTGTCAACATAGTGACCAAGACTATCATCTTTTTTATAAATATTAAATAATCCTGAATCTATATCAAAACAACTTTGTCCATTTACCTGACATTGTAAATTAGTAAACTTATCACTTAAATCTTGACCAAATAAACTCATTAATAAATTATCATTAATTTTTTTAGCATTTTCATCATTCTTTTTATAATCTTTATCTGAGCTAAAAACATTCCCATATAGCAATCATGAATAGTATAAATAATTTTTTAATTTTTTTTCATCATTAAAATATTTTTTAGATTGGATTGTATTAAATAAATTTGAGTCTTTTTTTACAGTAATAATATCTGTACTAGGCAAACTCTCTCATAAACTAGTTATATTTTTACATTTATTAGTTTCAAATGTTCTAACAGATGTTTTGTCATTAGCATTATCATCATCAATTAAATACACTTTAAATTCTAGTTTTCCATTAAAATCATTTGCTATTACATCATTATCAGTATCAAATGCAATTTGCGGAAATAAAGTTTTATTAGAAAAATATGTATTTTTATATTTATTAATAATTTCTTCAACATTTAAAGCATCTAATAATGTAGAGATTTTAGATTTATCATCATTTTTAAAACTATATAAGAATAAACCTTTAAAATAACTAGGATAGTAGTCAGCAAGTCACTGTTCATTTAAAGTAGTTTTTTCTAAAATATAATTCATTAATTTTTTTAAAGTAGGCAATGAGAATGAGACATTATTAGAACCATCTTGTTGTAACAAGTTTGCATTACTAGATATTACTCATGATTTTGTATTTTCATCATATTCTTTTTTATCTTTAGTAGTTAAAATAAATTTTAAATTAGTAATTTGGTTTTTATTACCATCTAGTTTTCAACTAACATTACTAATTAAAAATGTATTTTTTATTTCATCTAGATTTAATGTTTTATTATTAGTGAAAATAAATTTAGCATCAGCAATTAGAGCTAAAATATCTTCTTTTTGATTTAATAAATTTTGATTACCACCAGCAATTGGCTGGCTTTTATCAAATCAATTTTCATAATTTAATTTAACATCACTTACTTTAAAATGATTTGGATATGTATCAGATGTATTGAAACCGGTAATATTAATAGTTTCATTGTAATCTTGATCATTATAATTACCAGATAAGGCTAATTTTAATGTACCTGTATTCTCACTAGAACCTGACAATATTTTTAGGTTTAAATTTTTATATTCATCATTTTGTTTTAATAATTGGTTAATATCGTTATTAGTTAGATTTGATAAAATGCTATCTTGATTTAATTTTAACTTTTCTACTATTACTTTATATTTATCAACATTTAAATTATTAATTACACCACCTTGAGCATCTAAAGGCTTTTTTTGTTCATTACTTGGTGGTGTTGGTGTAGGTTGTGAATCTTGATTTCCTTGATTTTGATCATTACCTTGTTGGATAGAATTATTATTAGTTGCTGAACAACTAATAACAATACTAGCAATTGGTGTTAATCCTAATAAAGCAATAAGAAATGGGATAATTTTTTTTATTTTCATAGTATAATCAAACTTAATAGTTTTAATAATTATACAATATATGCATAATTTATGCAAATAAATTATATATAAAAAAGAAAAACTAACCTTGTTTGGTTAGTTTACAAAAGCATTTAAAATGGTGGCTCCGGGCAGAATTGAACTGCCGACACACGGATTTTCAGTCCGTTGCTCTACCGACTGAGCTACAGAGCCAAAAATGGCGGTCCTGACGGGAGTCAAACCCGCGATCTTCCCCGTGACAGGGGGACATGTTAATCACTACACTACAGGACCATGTGTATGACTAATTTATTATATCAATATATTATAATCAATTAAATCTTATTATTTCTAATTAAATTTTAAATAATAGTAGAAATTAATTTTAATTAGATAATCTAGTGCTTTTTAGAAAAATACTAAAATTTATCTTACAAAGTTAGCTCTAACCTAATTAATGTTACTCCATCAATTAATATTGTTACATTAGGTAGTTTTATTTTATTAATAAAGATAATCAACTCTTATAGTTTAATTCTCATAATAAATTTTTTGTTTGATTTAAAGATATTTTAATAATTAAGTAGAGTTAGTAATTCAGTTTAAATGAAAAATATTTTGTTGATAATAATAGTTGGAATTATTTTAATTACATCAAGCATTGGTAATATTTTTATGTAACACTCGTAGTTAAATTTAATATAATCTTAATGTTTTGTTAATTTTAAATTACTATGACATATAAGTTATTAAAACCTAATGATTTAAATTACAAAGATATTATTATTGGTTATTTTGATATTATTCATTTAGGACATATGAGAATTTTAGAAAATAAAAATGCTTGTGTTTTAACATTCATTAATGTTCCCGGAAAATTAAACCCAATTAATGATGATAAAACTAGAATTAGGAATTTAAAAAATCTAGGATTTAAACAAATATATGTGTTTGATTTAAGCAAGCACAATATGCGAGCTAAAACTTTTGCTGATAAATATTTAAGTTTAGTCAAATCAATTACTGTTGGTAGTGATTGTAAAATAGGTAGCGATCATCAATTAATAACTTCTATAATTGATGATAAAAAGGTAAATGCAATAAAATATAATCACAATTATTCCACCACTTTAGTAAAAAAGTTATTACATGAAGGCAAGGTTAAGGAAATTAATAAAATTTTAGTTATTCCTCTTTTATTTACATATAAAGTAATTAAAGGCAATCAATTAGGTAGAACAATTGGATATCCAACTATCAATTTTGATATTAAAGATCATCTTGATTTAAAACCTGGGGTTTATTTGTCATTAACTTCATATAAAAAAGAATATTACCAATCTCTAACTTTTTGAGGAATTCCAAAAACATTTAAAACTAATCAAACTACTAAGATGATGGAAACTTATATTATTAATTTTAAAAAAAATATTTATCATCAAAAGGCAACTGTTCAATTATTACAATGAATAGCTCCAATTATTAAATTTGAAAGTAAGGATGAATTGAAACAAGCAATTGATAAATATGTCAAAATGTGAAATCAATAAAAACAATAAAATATCCATTTGATTAAGAACAATCTGATATGCTATAATATTTAATGTATTTTTACAATATTTTATATATAGGTAATATACAATTGAAAGGTTTAAAGATGGGATTTTTTAGTAAAAATCAAAATGAAAATAATAAAAGTGGTCCAGCACCACAACCGCCAGTAGCTTCAAGCTCAATGCCACCTCCTCCAGCCGGAACACCAAGACCTATGAATGGACCAACACCTAGTTTTGGAGTGCCGAAACCACCAATGGCTCCTGGTTCAATGCCACCACCTCCAGGCGGAACACCAAGACCTATGAATGGACCAACACCTAGTTTTGGAGCGCCGAAACCACCAATGGTTCCTGGTTCAATGCCACCTCCTCCAGGTGGAACACCAAGACCTATGAATGGACCAACACCTAGTTTTGGACCTACACAGCCAAGTGCTTCTCCTTCATTTGGTCCAACTCCATCTAATAGTTCTTTTAATAATCAATTTAATAGACCAAACTTTGAAATGAATACAAATTTAAACAATAATGATAGTCAAGTTGAAGAAATTTTAGCTAAAGATATTTTAAAAAACCGTGTATCATCAAAACATTTTAACAATAATAGTTCTCAAGATGATGTAAGGGAATATATGAACAATCTAACTAGTCGTCGTCAAGAATTATTAACATATGAAAAAATCTTAAAACAAAGAAAAATGGAAATTGAAGATATTATGGCTAAAAAAGGAATTAAAAAACATAAATCCAAGAAGCTTACTTCTTCTAATTTAAAAAGTACAAAAATCAAGTCTAAAAAATCCAAAAAAACAAAAAAAGCAACAACTGAGACAAAACTAATTGTAGTAAAAGTAGAACCTGAAAAAACAAATAAAAATAAAGCTAAAGCAAAATCTACTAAATTAAAAGTAATGAAGCATAAAAAAAATGTTAGCACTGATCATTTAGGTAAAGTTCATAAAGCTAAAAAACAATCTAGCATTGTAACTAAAAAATCATCTAATAAAAAATAATAAAATTTTGCAAACGGCTAATTGCTGCACATGTGTGTAGAGGAAAGTCCATGCTTGCACAGTCTGAGATGACTGTAGTGTTTGTGTATGTAAATAAAAAATAAAACATAGTATGTAATACATAACGGCTAGCAAAAGTCCATTTTGGATATTAGCTTTTAAAAGTGCCACAGAGACGAGAATCAAGCAATTGAGGAAATGAAACGCGGTAAACCCCACAAGCAAGAAACCTAAAATTTGGTAAGGGAATTGCTAAAGACTAAATGAAGTTTGAGGCAAAAATAACATTTTGTTATTTAGATAAATAATTAGCACTCCTTTTTGGAGCACAGAACATGGCTTATAGTTTGCATTAAACCCCGTGAAGGGGTTTTTTTATTGTATAATCTTTACTAGAGTTTTATAGGGAGTTAATATGTCTAAGTCTAATTCAAATGATATTATTAATTTTATAAAAAATGTAATTGATAAAAAATTCCCTGTTGTTAGTAAAGGATATGATCCTAAAAGTGTTGACACTATATTAGATGAGATTATTCATAATTTTCAACAATATATTGAATTATTTGAAAAAGAATCTGAAATTAATTTGGAATTAAAGAAAGAAAATGAAGACTTGAATCAAAAATTACAAGACTTAAATAATATGAATACTAATTTAAGAACCCAAGTAGAAAAATTTGAAAAAAGTGGTTATAGTGCAAGTATTATTAATGAACGTCTTTCTTCGTTAGAAAAAAAGCAACAAAAATAAGACATGAATATCTTACATGGAATTGATATTTGCAGAATAGATAGAATTGAATTTAATAATAAAAAGTTAATTTCTCGTTTTTTACATCCCCAGGAGTTGGAAACATTTAACCAAATTAATGATAAGTTTTTATTGCGAAAATTTTTAGCATCTCGTTGAGCAATTAAAGAGGCATTATTTAAGGCTTTAGAACATCCAATTGCTTTTAATAAAATTTTTATTTACTATCAAAACAATCGCCCCGCAATTAATTTAATTAATTATCAACAAGTAAGTATTAGTTTATCATATGAAGATAACTTAGTGATTGCCTCAGTTATTTTGGTTAAATGTTAAGAATTGCATATAATTTACTTAAAGCGGTTCATGCTATATTAAAACGATTATAATTTCTTTCAACATTATCCAATTTAATTTCATAAACATATGTTTTATCAATAATAGTAATTCCAACATAATATAGGCTGGGAATCTTATTCTCTATTACATTATTACTTGCATTACCAGTGATTGAAATACAAATATCAGTTTTTAATATTTTGTTGGTATTAGCACTCATTGCCTCAGCAACTTCTTTGCTAACTGCACCATGTAAGGCAATTAATTGAGGATCAATTTTTGCAATATTAATTTTTGCTTCATTACTATATGTTATTAATGCCCCTTTAAAAACTTCACTCACTCCTTCGATTTCACTAAAAAATGATGATAACGCTCCAGCACTAGCTGATTCACAAAATGAGATAGTTAATTTTTTAGACTTTAAGATTTTAAAAACTTCTAAATTAATTTTTTGCATATATTTGCTATAATTATTATAAATATATTTTATTACTTCTTTTAGGTTAATTAAATGGACGAAGAAACAGTCTCGATTATTTGGCAAAGCATCCTTTTATTCATACTAATTATATTTTCTAGTTATTTCTCAGCTTATGAAGCTGCAATTTCTTCAATTACTAAGTTTAAATTAGAAACATTTTATTGTAGTCATAAAAAGAAATCATTCACTTATGATAAAATCATTTTTTTAATTGAACATTTCCAAATGTCTATATGTTCTACTATTATTGGAAACAATTTAATTGCAGTTGCTGCTTCAACTTTATCAACATTATTATTCACTAATATATGTAAAAAAGCTGGACTACCTGACCCTGAATCATTAGCCGCTGGTTTATCAACAGGTATTGTTACATTCTTACTTTTATTTTTTGGTGAATTCTTACCCAAAACGATAGCTAGACAACACAATATTTTGTTTTTGAGAAAAACAATTATTTTAAATTTATTTATGTACTTTTTATTTTTACCAATTAGTTGGTTCTTAAATTTATTAACACCTAAGAAAAGGAGTAAAAATATTACTGAAGAAGATTTACACTCTTTTGTGAAAATCGTTAAACAAGAAGGTGAAATAGGTAGTCGTGAGGCAATGTTGGTTAGAAATGCCATTAAATTTGATGATACTAGAATTAGTAATGTTATGAAACCAATTAAAAATATTAAAGCTATTGATATTAAATTTAAACCACAAAAAATAAGCAGTATTTTTATTGAAACTAAATTTAGTAGATTACCAGTTATTAAAAATAAAAAATTTGTTGGTTTGATTACATATAAAAACTTTTTTGAACAATGAATGATTAATAAAGATCACTCTGATTTAAAGTCTATTGTAAGACCAATTATTAGAATAAGTCAATATCAAAACTTAGATGATTTATTGCAAGAGATGCAAGTTAATCAATGTCATATGGCATTAATTAAAAAAAATAATAAATCAAATGAAATAATTGGTTTTATTACCCTTGAAAATATTTTAGAGTATTTAGTAGGAAAAATTTATGATGAAGATGACAATAGACAGTTTTAAATAAATTGCCCACTTTCATTATATAAATTTTTTTCATATTCAGTAGGTGTAAATCATTTACCATCTATTTTGGTTAATCTTTTATTATTGTGAAATTCAACATAATTTGTCATATTTAGTTGTACCT
>JAZOSV010000040.1:0-15621 GCA_045657345.1 Mycoplasma sp.
ACAAAAATAAAATTTTGATCATTTAATAACTAAAAAATAAAAATACTCTTAGCCAACAAACCAAGAGTACTTTAATGCATCAACAATTTTAATATGATATATTAATATTAGTGTTGCACTTTATATTTCATTTTAGAAAAGCAAGCATCTCACTTGCTTTTTGTTTTTCTTTGCGTGGCAATGTCCTATTCTCACTTTTTCGCTACCTTCGGCTCTATAGTGCTTGACTTCCGTGTTCGGGATGGGAACGGGTATTTCCACTATGATATCGTCACCACACAAAATAATAGATTTTTGAAAAATTAAATACTTTGCAACATTCTTTTTATTAGAACAAAAAAAAGGATTTATATAAGTCCTCGAATTATTAGTAACAATCAGCTAAACATGTCACCATGCTTACACACTTGACCTATCAACGTCGTAGTCTACAACGATTCTTACCCCAAAAGGGAGGGAAGATTAATCTTGAAGTTGGTTTCACGCTTAGATGCTTTCAGCGTTTATCCATTCGATACGTTGCTACCCTGCTGTGCCGCTGGCGCGACAACAGGACCACAAGAGGTATCTCCACTCCGGTCCTCTCGTACTAGGAGCAGATCTTCTCAATCTTCCTACGGGCATGACAGATAGGGACCAACCTGTCTCACGACGGTTTGAACCCAACTCACGTATCTCTTTGAACGGCGAACGGCCGTACCCTTGGAACCTGCTTCAGCTCCAGGATGAGATGAGTCGACATCGAGGTGCCAAACAGTGCCGTCGATATGAACTCTTGGGCACTATCAGCCTGTTATCCCCAGAGTAGCTTTTATCCGTTGAGCGATGGTCTTTCCATTCAGAACCACCGGATCACTATGACCTAGTTTCCTACCTGCTCGACGTGTAAGTCTCGCAGTCAAGCACCCTTATACCATTACACTCTCTACATGATTTCCAACCATGCTGAGGGTACCTTTGCGCGCCTCCGTTACCTTTTGGGAGGCGACCGCCCCAGTCAAACTGCCCGCCTAACACTGTCCTCTAACTGGATTCACAATTACAAGTTAGAGAATTCATACAACAAGGGTAGTATTCCACTGTTTGACTCCATAGTTCCTAGCGAAACCACTTCAAAGTCTCCTACCTATGCTCTACAAATTGGATAAATTCTCAATATTAAGTTACAGTAAAGCTTCATGGGGTCTTTCCGTCCAATCACGCCAAGAGGGCGTCTTCACCCTCACCAGGATTTCACCGAGTTTATGTTCGAGACAGTCAAGAGATGGTTACACCATTCAAGCGGGACGGAATTTACCCGACAAGGAATTTCGCTACCTTAGGACCGTTATAGTTACGGCCGCCATTCACTGGGGCTTCAGTCGCGAGCTTCGAGTTACCTCTAACAAGCTTCTTTAACCTTACAGCATTGGGCAGGTGTCACCCCATATATTTCATCTTACGATTTTGCATAGAGCTGTGTTTTTGATAAACAGTCCCCCCTCGCTATTCACTGCGGCTCACCTTTTAAAGTGAGCATCCCTTATTGCGAACGTACAGGATTAATTTGCAGAGTTCCTTAAACATAATTAACTCGCTAGCCTTAGGATTCTCTCCTTGACCACGTGTGTTCGTTCTCGGTACGGACTACTTAATAATAATGTTAGAAGCTTTTCTTGGAAGCATGATGTATAGGTCTTCGCTACTGCCCGAAGGTGTCACTCGTTATTGTGTCTTATCCTTAAAGTGAGCGGATTTGCCAACTCACAAGACTCAACACTTGAACCGGAATCCGATAACCGGCACCTATTAACCTTCTCCGTCACTCCATCACTTATTACGTAGGTACAGGAATATTAACCTGTTTTCCATCGACTACGCTTTTCAGCCTTGCCTTAGGATCCGACTAACCCTGGGAGGACGACCCTGGCCCAGGAAACCTTAGTCAATCGGCTTGAGAGATTCTCACTCTCATTCGTTACTCACGCCAGCATTCTCACTTGTAATTAGTCCAGTAGTCTTCACAGTCTACCTTCGCCCTCATTACAACGCTCGCCTACCATGCAAATGCATCCGTAGTTTCGGTTATACACTTAGCCCCGTTACATCTTCCGCGCAGAGACTCTCGACAAGTGAGCTGTTACGCACTCTTTAAACGGTGGCTGCTTCTGAGCCAACATCCTTGCTGTCTGTGAATCTCAACATCGTTTTCCACTTAGTGTATATTAGGGACCTTAACCAACGGTCTGGGCTGTTTCCCTCGCGACAATGAAGCTTATCCCTCACTGTCTGACTGCTAGAGTAAATGTTATGGCATTCAGAGTTTGATTTTACTCAGTACAGCTAGGTGCCGCCATTGTAAATTCAGTGCTTTACCTCCACAACATCATAATCTAACGCTATTCCTAAAAATATTTCGGCGAGAACGAGCTATCACGGAATTCGATTGGAATTTCACCGCTAACCACAGGTCATCCCCTGTCATTTCAACGAAAGTGGGTTCGGTCCTCCAGTAAATGTTACTTCACCTTCAACCTGCCCATGGTTAGATCATCCCGTTTCGCGTCTATTGCTACAAACTATTTGCCCTATTAAGACTCGATTTCTCTACGGCTTCATCTCTACAATTTAACCTTGCTTGCAACAATAACTCGCTGGCTCATACTTCAAAAGGCACGCTATCACACATTAATGTGCTCTAACACCTTGTAAGCTTATGGTTTCAGGTTCTATTTCACTCCCATCTCTGGGTTCTTTTCACCGTTCCTTCACAGTACTATGCGCTATCGGTGACTAGTTAGTATTTAGGCTTACCCAATGGTCTGGGTAGATTCCGACAAAATTTCACGTGTTTCGCCGTACTCAGGATACTGCTAGGTATAAATTAAATTTCGCATACGTGACTATCACATTCTCTGGTGTGGCTTCCCAACCACTTCTGCTATCTAATCTAATTCCACATTACAGTCCTACAACCCCGAGTCGCAACTCGGTTTGGCCTGTTCCCCTTTCGCTCGCCACTACTGAGGGAATCACTTCGTTTTCTTTTCCTCTGGCTACTGAGATGTTTCACTTCACCAGGTATCGCTTTATTAACCTATGAATTCAGTTAATAATAATATATATCTCTATATATTGGGTTTTCCCATTCGGAGATCACCGGATCATCGCCCCTTATCGGCTTCCCGATGCTTATCGCAGATTTACACGTCCTTCTTCGCCTACTAGTCCCAAGGCATTCACCATAAGCTCTTAGTAACTTATTATAAATCCTATTCTATTTTGTAATTGTTATCTACTCTTAGATTATCTAAAAGTAGATGACTAGAAAGATTGTTGATAATATTTAATTTTCAAAGATCTATCTCATCACCATAAATAGTGATGGAGAGAATGTATCTCTCAAAACTAAATACAAACCGACTTAAAAATTTTTTCGTGATTTTAAATTTTTAAGATTTTTAAAAATGTACACATAAATGTACGAATGTAAAATAAATTTACTCCGTAGAAAGGAGGTGATCCATCCCCACGTTCTCGTAGGGATACCTTGTTACGACTTAACTCCAGTTACCAATCCTACCCTAGACATACGCCTCCGAGGTTAGCAATACGGTTTTAGATATTATCGGTTTCCATAGTTTGACGGGCGGTGTGTACAAGACCTGGGAACGTATTCACCGCGACATGTCTGATTCGCGATTACTAGTGATTCCAACTTCAAGAGGACGAATTGCAGCCCTCTATCCGAACTGAGATCGGCTTTTATGATTCGCATCTTATTACTAAGTAGCAACATTTTGTACCGACCATTGTAGCACGTTTGCGGCCCTAGATATAAGGGGCATGATGATTTGACGTCGTCCCCACCTTCCTCTGCTTTGCAGCAGCAGTCTCGCTAGATAAAGTAACTAACAATAGGGGTTGCGCTCGTTGCGGGACTTAACCCAACATCTCACGACACGAGCTGACGACAACCATGCACCACCTGTCACTCGGTTAACCTCCACTATATTTCTATAGCTTTGCCAAGGATGTCAAATCTAGGTAAGGTTTTACGTGTATTGTCAAATTAAGCAACATGCTCCACCACTTGTGCAGGTCCCCGTCAATTCCGTTTGAGTTTCATTCTTGCGAATGTACTACCCAGGCAGGTTATTTAATGCGTTAGCGACAACACCAACACTCATGTGCTGACATTTAATAACCATCGTTTACGGTGTGGACTACTAGGGTATCTAATCCTATTTGCTCCCCACACTTTCGAGCCTAAGCGTCAGTAATAGTCCAAGTAATCGCCTTCGCCTCTAGTGTTCTTCCATATATCTACGCATTCCACCGCTCCACATGGAGTTCCATTACTCTCTACTACACTCTAGATTTACAGTTTCCAATGCAGACAATAGTTAAGCTACTGCATTTAACACCAGACTTGTAAATCCGCCCGCGCTCGTTTTACGCCCAGTAAATCCGGATAACGCTTGCATCCTATGTATTACCGCGGCTGCTGGCACATAGTTAGCCGATACTTATTCAAATGGTACAGTCAAACTAGAAACATTTCCTAATCTAGCTATTCTTCCCAAATAAAAGGATTTTACAATCTATAAGACCTTCATCATCCACGCGGTATTGCTCCATCAGGCTTTCGCCCATTGTGAAAGATTCCCTACTGCTGCCTCCCGTAGGAGTATGGGCCGTGTCTCAGTCCCATTGTGGGTGTTCTACCTCTCAGTACACCTACGCATCATCGACTTGGTGAGCCATTACCTCACCAACTATCTAATACGCCGCACCCTCATCCAAAAGCGTTGCAAACGCAACTTTAAACATCTTCTGATGCCATAATGATGTTCACATTCGGTATTAGCTAATTTTTCAACTAGTTATCCCCAACTTTAGGGTAGATTGGATACGTGTTACTCACCCGTTCGCCACTAAGTATTGCTACTCCGTTCGACTTGCATGTATTAGGCATACCGCCAGCGTTAATCCTGAGCCAGGATCAAACTCTTATTTAATGACGGGTTGTATTTAGTTTTCAAAGAACATTCTACTTTTAACCCTTTTATTTATTAAATAAAAGAGAAAAAGCACTAATATATTATATACAAAAAGGTAAAAATATTAATTTTTTTTACTTTTTTAACTTTTTTACCCTATATATAGGAGAATAAAAATATGAAAAAACATGAATTTAATGAAATTTTAAGAGATAAATTTAAAGCATTTTGAGACCAAAATAAGCTTATTTTGTTTGAAAATTACTACTCTTTCTTGTTAGAAAATAATAAAAAATTCAATTTGACAAGGTTAATAGATGATTCAAAGATATATCAAGACTACTTCCTAGAATCATTATTACCTTTTGCTGAAATGAACTTAAATTTATTAAAAGTTCTTGATATTGGTTCTGGTAGTGGCATTCCTGGAATTGCTTTGAAAATCATTTTTCCACAAATGAATTTGACAATAATTGAGGCTAATGCTAAAAAGATTAAATTTATGCAATTATTAGCACAACACTTAGGTTTTCATGATATTAATTTTTGACACCAACGAGCTGAAGAAATAAGAGATTACCAAAAAGAACAATTCGATATTGTGACATCTAGAGCTGTTGCAAGTTTAGAAATTCTTTTAGAAATCTCAAGTCCCTATGCTAAATTAAATGCTTTAATAATAGAACCAAAATCAGTAAAATATCAACAAGAACTATCAAAAGCTAATGAACTTCTAGCTGATTTAGGTCTTGAACTTGAAAATATTAAAAGCTACCAAACAAATAAAAAAAATTATGTTTTACATTTTAAAAAAATAAAATCATGTGCAAAAAATTATCCGCGTAAATGAAAAGAAATTATCAAAAATAAATAGTTATTTTTGTATTAGTTTAATTTTTTGTTTAATATCATCTATAGTCATTTTTGCTATCTTATCTAAACTATCAGTTGAACCATTTTCCAATATTTGTTGATAGTTCATAGCTATTATTTTATTATTTGTTTTTAGTTCATTAGCTACTTTAAAAAAATCATTAGCTAAACCATCTTTAAAAATTCTTTCATAAATAATAATATTCTTATATTTTTGCAAAACTTTCTTAATTTCACTTTGATGATATTTAGTAATAAAAATTGCGTTAATAACATTAATTGAGTCTTTTAAATAAATTTCATTAATAATTTTATTTAAATAGGGTCCATAACTAATAATAACTGTATTAGATTTATGCTTTTCAAATCATTCTCACTTGCCTAAAATAACAGAATAATTTTCTTCAAGAGCACAATCAATTTCTAATCGAGGATATCTAATTGCAAAAATACCATCTTGATATTTATGAGATAAATTTAATAATTGAATATCTTGTTTAAGATTACGCCCTGAACAAATCAAGACATTATTAATGCTTTTTAACATATTAACATCATAAATACCATGATGACTAGAACCATCAGCGCCTGATAAATCACAACGATCTATTAATAATGTACAGTTTAAATGTAATCTGGAAATATCATGAATTAATTGATCATATCCTCTTTGTAAGAAAGTACTATAAAAATATAAATATGGTTTTAAACCAACTAATGCCATACCACTGGCTTTAGAAATAGCATGTTCTTCACTAATACCAACATCTCAATATCTATTAGGAAAAAGTTGCTTGATAATTTGACAATTAGAAGCATAAGTCATGGCTGGATTAATAACATAAATTTTTGAATCCTTTTTCATAAGTTTTATTAAAGCATCAGTCATATGCATACCAATTGTTTTTTGATTTTGAATAGAGCTAGAATGAAAATGACCACATAAATCATTTTCTGCTTGTTCATAACCTTTTCCTTTTTTAGTCTTAACATGAATTATTACCGGTCCTTGTTTAGCAAATCATTTTGCTCTTAATAAAAATTTATTTAATAGTTTAATATTATGTCCATCTACAGGACCAATGTAATAATAACCAAGATTTTCAAAGAAATTAGCACCTCTAACTCTATTTTCACATCAATTAAATGATTTAAATAATCCAAAATAAAAAGAATTATAGTTAAAAATTTTGCGACAAGTTTTTTCAACAAAATGAAAAAGATGAGTGCCTTTAATTTTATTAAAAGTATTTGATAATGCTCCAACAGATTTTGAAATACTCATTTCATTATCATTTAAAATTATAATAATAGGTAAATGATTAAAAGAAATATCATTTAAGGCTTCAAAATTTAATCCATTTGCAAAAGAGCTATCACCAATAACAGCTATGTAATTAATATCATTGTTAAATTTCATTTTCTTACTATCTTTATTTTTCAAAGCATCCCTTGTATACATTCCGCTAATTACTGATAAAACATTACCAGAATGACCAGGAGAATAATGGTCATACTTCGATTCATTCATATTCATTAATCCGCATAATCCATTAGGCTGACGGATGGTATCTATTTTATCTTTTCTACCAGTTAATATTTTGTGGACATATGTTTGGTGACCAGTATCATATAGTAATTTATCTTTATCTAAATTAAAAACTTTTAAGATCATGGTTGATAGTTCAACTATTCCTAAATTGCTAGATAAATGAATATCTTGTTTTTTTGAAATATCAATAATCTTATTTCTAATTTCTTTACAAAGGATTTTAATTTCTTTATTTGATAAATCCTTTAAATCATGAAAATCTTTTATATTATCTAATAAACTCATTTTCTTTATTGTTTTTCAAAAGCCTTCTTTTTAATATTCTTAGTAAAATCAATGATAGAAGCATAATTGTAAGGAAACATTTCTTTAATACAGTTGTTTACAACACTCATCTTATTTAAATAATCAATAAACTTACTAGCTGAAGCATTATATGTCTCGATCTTAAAGTCCTTTTCAAAAAAATATTTAAATTCATCAATTGAAGCATAAGCAATAATCGCTTGTAAATAATTACTAAAAATGATTGCTAAGTTTTTATTGAACTTAATATTACCAACAAGATCTAAATATTTATCCAAATTAATATTATCATTGTCTAATTGTTTATTAATATCATCAAAAATATCTTTAGGCTTGATCTTATTTTCTAATTTTGCTTTTGAAAACTCTTTAAAATTTTTAAACTGTTCTTGATTTAAATTAAAAGCTATTCAAGTAACAAAACCTAAAAAACAATAAGCGATTGGATATGTTTTTTGTTCTCTATCTTTTGATAATATTTTTTTAACCTTTTTGTAAACAAAATTTTCCATTATTTATAATTCCTTTCAATCTCTTTTTTTAAAAATTCTAATAAAACTTTTGCTTTAGCTCTTGTCACCCTTTCAGGACCAATCATTGAAATTTCGTGTGTTGATGTTTTTAAATCAATATTAGTTGAAGCAATGGAAATATCTTCAATACCTGTACTATCATTAAAATTAATTGAGGTCTTACCATTAAGTTGTCGATTTAAAGCTATTTGTTTTCAAACAGATACATCATTTAATAAAATTAATAATTTTTTTAGTTTTTTAATATCACTAAATTCTGGATGCACTAAAGCTTGCTCAGTGCTGCCAACATGAACATTAACTCAATCTATTCCTTTGAAAATTTTATTAACAATCTCTTGAATAACATATTCATATGACTTAATCTTTCCTTTAATGATTTCTTTTAATAAGTCTAATTTATCTTGAATTTCAGATAAAGGAGTATTTACTAATCGATCATTAAAAATGTTAACGCAAATGCTTACATCTTCAATGTTTGATGGATCATTAATATCAATTTCCTTTTTTATTAAATTGCCACTAGAAGTAACAATAATAAATAATGCACTGTTTTCATTTAAAACAATTAGGTCAATTTTTCTTAATAAATCTTTATGATAGTTATTAGTTGAAACAGACATCAAACTTGTATACTTTGAAATAATATCAACTGATTGTTTAATGATTTCATCAATTGATAAATTTCTTTTTGACATTAAATCATTAATTTGAATTTTAATATTTTCAGGGATAATATCATGATTTAAATAATCATTATAATATTGATATCCTTTAGTAGTTGGAATTCTGCCACTAGATGAATAATTTTTTACAATCAAATTATAATCTTCAAGAACACTCATTTCATTTCTAATAGTGGCTGAAGAAAGTGTTTGAAATGACTTTTCTTTTAATTGATGACTACTAATAGGTTGTGCTGTATCAGTATATTCCTCAATTATTTTTTTTAAAATTTTTTCTTGTCTTGGGGTAATTATTTTCTTTTGATTTTTTTTCATTACCCAATACTACTCCTTATTGTTTTGAGAATTTTTCCTAAATTGATAAACAATTAATAAACAAATTATTATAGTCAATGAAATGAATGCAATAGAACCACCAATCAAACTAATGTAATTAATATTTTTATTTATACTATCAGTTAGAGATGAAATTGTTTGGTCCTGGTCTTTATTAACATTAAAAGTAATACTTCTTAATAAATAGTTATTTTTATTCTTCGATATTGTTATTTTAATCTCTTGGTTTTCAATCATAGTGTAATATTGATCATTAGCATAGTATTTATCAACCATCACAAAAATGGTATAAGATCCATCATCATTTTCTACCAATTTTTTATTATTAAATTTATAATCATCAACAGGATTTTCAATGTCAATTAATAATTTTATGTTATTAATGTCCTTATTAATTTCTTGCTTAACTTGATCAAAAGTTCAATTAGGTAAATTATCTTTTAATTTATATGTTGTTGGACCAAGTACTTTTTTAAAACCAGAAACTGTAGTTGAAAAAGTAACATTCTTGTTTTCGTCATTACCATTATTTAATTTAACTTTATCTAATTGATAAACTAATTGAACAGTACCATTCTTATTATCAAAACTACTTGATAATAGCTTAAAAGTTGTGTTGTCTGCTGCATTGCTAATTGAATTAGTATTATATAAGAAATTAGTAGCATAATTAGAATCTTTGTTAATTTTATTGGCAAACATCTGAGCATTTGTATTTGCATATTGATTATTATTTTTAATATCAATTTCTTTCTTGATTGAAGTTAAAAAATCAGAAGTACCAAATAAATTATCAAATTTAATAGTAGCATTTAAAGTTCCAGATTGAGAAGCAGCATTCGGAAGTTGGTTCAAACCACCAGCATAGAAATTAATTGCAGAAAAAGAAACTGTAGCTGTTCCAAGATTATCATTAAAATCAATTACATTAGCTGCAATAATTTTAGTTGGATTATTGCCTTCAACTGGATTAATAACTTGAACAAAATCAAGAGAATTTTTTTGGATATTTTCATTTAAATAGGCTTGCAACTTAGAAGGAGCAATGTTTGCTTTATGATCAACTCTTTTTTGAATACTTGTGGCAACTTGAGTTTTAAAGTTTTTAATAGTTACTTTGATATTGTCTGAGTCACTACCAAAAGTTAACAACTTAGGAATTTGTGCAACAACATATAATTCACCTTTTGAATCATCGAATTGAATATTAGATGTTAAGAAAACTTCATTTTTTTTAATACCAATATTTGCAAATTTTTCAGTGATTGCTTGTACTAGTTTATTGCTAGCTTCACCACTAGATAAATTATTAATAATTTTTTCTTTATACAATGATGCTAAAGATTTAGTAGCATCATTACCAAATATTGTAGATTTTAATTCAATATTATTTAAATTTGTCATTGTTGGCAAATCAATATCAACAAAAACAGTAACATTATTTGCTAATTGAATATTATTGTTTACTTGAATATATCCTTTTTGTAAATTAAGACCAAAAATAATCTTTTTATTAAGCTGATCAAAAGTTATTTGGTTAATTGCTAAATTAGTATTAGTACCATTTTGGTTATAACCTAACAATGCTTCATCCATTTTTTTAATAACATCTGGATAATTTGAAAGACTAAAGTATCGACTTAATTGATTATTCTTAACAATCTCATTAATTTTATCCTTAATTTCATAAGGAGCTAAATTAGCAAAATAATTAGTACCAACATCAGTTAATTTTAATCCAGTTGCTTGTTTTTGTTTTTTAAAATTACTAATTACAATTGGAAGACTAATTTTATTAGTGTTATCAAATTTAAAATCAAAATTCGAATTTAAAACTAAATTAGTGTATACACAACCATTAAAATAATCTACAACAGTGTTATTAAAGGTATAATCTCTATTTAATATATTTTGGTAATTTAAATTACTTAATTTTGCTTGTAAAATTTCTGGAGTAACAATTTGTTTCAATTGATCACTACTTATTTGTGACAAATCAATATTTTTCATATTATCAGGAGCATCAATCTTAATAGTGGTAAATTTAGAAGCAACATTAACAAAATTAGTATTTGCTTGATCAAAGGCTAAATAAGATGTACTACTAGTATCATCTTTTAAACTATAAACTCAATCATTTTCACTATTAAAATTGTTATTAGATAATATTGATTGAACATTAATATCAATGTTAGAAGTGTCACTACTACATAGTTTTGCTAAATCAATACTAATTGCAAAATATTGATTTGTATTCTTATTAGCATATGTTAAATTTCATTTATTAAAATTATTAGCAAAAGAATGGTTTGTTAAAATTGGGTCTGAGATATTTTTATTATTGTTTACAAAAGGAGTTAATTGATTTAAAGTTTTTTTGGTAATAGGATCAATAAAAAATAATTGCTTAAATTTAGAATTGTTATTTCCAACATCAGAACATTTATACATTTTATATCTTAAATCAAATGATACTCCAATTCTAGAATTTGAATTGGCAGATAATAAGAAAATATTTCATTTGTTGTCTTTATTAGTTAAATAAAATTCAGGTGGTTGGTAATAAAGAGCAGGATTAAAAATACTACCATTATTATTTACAACAGGATAGAAATTAATTGCACTAGATATTTCTTTAACAATTGTATTCTTTATATTAATTAAATCTTCATCTAATGTAAAAATTTTTAAATATGTTTTTTTATCAGTGCCTGTTGTGATAAATGCTAATGAGTAATCCATTTGACTATTTTTGTCATTGTATTGAACAAACGTTGCTGCACTAACTATAAAATCATTCTTTAAATTATTATTTACAGAATCAATATTTTGAAGTTGTGGGTTAGTACTAGCTAAGTCAATAATTGAACTAAAACTATTACCTAGTAATTCGATATTGTTGTTAGCATCACTATAATAATTTGCTATCCCTTGGTTAAAAATCAACATTTTATCTGAAAACACATTATTATTTTCATCACTATTAAAAGCAATCATTCGATTTCAATATAATGAATTTGTTATTGGGACTTTTCAATATAAATCTAATTTTGGTTGATAAGAATAATTATTACCAAAACCATTAGCATCTACTTTTTTAATTCCAAAGTAATTTCCAGATGAATTATAAAAATCATTTCTATCAAGTAAATTTTTATTTTCATCATATAGTGATCATTCATCTTTAGTCACATTTTTGGTTTTATCAAGATATTGAGTAATTGCCCCATAACCATCTGCGTAAATAATATCATCCTTAGAAAGAACTTTAATATACATGCTAGGGGCATTAAAAACATATTCTTTAATTTCATCATTGTTAGCATTAAATAATTTAATTATAATTTTGTTAGATCTATTAGGATCAAAAACTAAGGCAGCTCTTGCATTTTGAGAATGAATATATTGCTGACTTAAAATAATATAATCATTGTTTTTAAAAGTATTATTAGTAACAAATGAATTATTGTTACCAATTACATTTGTACCAATTGATGGATTACCAACAACTACTCCATTTTTATCAGCATAAATAGCTGAATTATTTAAACTATACAATGAATTGCTATTATCTGTTTTAAAACCATAAATGACTATTGTACCTTCTAATTTTTTATTAATAAATGTTGAATTATTAATATCAGTATCATAAATTTTAGATAACTTAAACTTTAAGTTAATAATTCCATTTTGAAAATCCCTACTTGCAAATTGTAATTCAAAAGAACTAGAATCAATAGTTAGTAAATTTCCTAAATTAGTAAAGATTTCTTTTGAAGTATCCTTGTATTTAGTGGCAATTGTATTTTTAACACCATCTGCTTGCATTTGAATAAGCATATTTTTAAGTTGATTTATAGTGATATCATTAACTTTTAAATTACTAAAATTTTCTGGAATTTTAATAGCACTTTTATTTAATTGGGTTCGACCAGCAATTCTATAAAAATTATTAATAAGATAATCTTTATAAGGTCCATTATTTTTGTTTTCATGCAAATTCTTATTGCTATCAACTCATTTTCTTAATTGAACTCGATAAGTAGTTTGACCTGTTCTTAAATTATTGCTAACATAAGAAATTGATAAATCATTATTTTTATTTAATTTCAAAACTTCTCAATTGTTTAAAAAATCTTTCCCATTATTAAACTTATTTCTAATAGAATTAGTAATTTCATTTTGATTAACAACATTAATATTACTTGCTAAATATTGAATTTGATCATCAAATGACATACATGCTTTATCATTAAATGACGTTACAGAATTTCTTCAACCATCAATAGTAAAAGTATATGTTTTATTAGAAACAGAATCCATTCTAAATGGGCTACTTTGTGTTCTATAATAAGGTTTAGCACCACCTGGATTGTTGTAAGCACCTGAAATATATGCAGAGCCAGGAGTATCATATGTCCTATCAGTAATAGTTGGAATAACCATTGTAATTTTTAATGTACCCTTATAATCATCAGCTGAAATGGTGTATTTAGGTACAAATCTTCATCAATTAACTGGCGTAGAATAGTTACTTGAATCTGTTTTAACTCTTAAATTAAATCAATTTTTATAAGTTGAATCACCATTTAAAACACCTGATAACCATTCAGAAGGATAAATACTTTTCATCTTATTAGTTTGATTTTTAGTAAATTCAAAAGATTGAGTTTTATAAATAATTGGATCAGAAATTAAAAATCATTTTTTATCAACACTCGAATATCAAAAAGGTAAGTTAACACGTGCATCAACTTGAGATCTTTGTCAATAAGCACCTCCTTGTTCTCATGTATTTCCAAATGTTATCATTTTTTCTAAACCATAATTATTAATTGATGTACTAGGAACATCAGACATATATTGCAATAACATATTTGGTGTTTGACCATTGTCAAGATATTTAAGGTCTTTGTTTTTGCCTTGATATGAATTATTGTTTCCAGTAATTGCTATCTCTGCATCTCCATATCGAACATTTCGCAAACGAAAAACAACATTCTGAGAACCATTTTGAATGACTACATTAAGTCCTTGTGGTGCTGAACCAAATCTAAGGTAATAATACTGACCAAGATTTCAATATCTTTGATCTACATCAAAATTATGAAGACGAGTTTGATGAAAAATATGCATTTTAGTTGAATCATTCTCACTTATACTACTATTTACATCAACTGATTTATTGCTAATTGTTAAACCAAGAATATCATGACTTGTAACACTATGTTGAGTAGCAATTGACCCTCCAGTCCTTACTCTTGTTTGTCCGATATTTAAACCATTAGTGTCAAAAGTGTCAATACTAAAATTAGGTCTTATCACTTGACCATCATTTATAGGATATTGATTAGTGATTGTTCTATCTTTATTTGTAATAGCAAAATCATTTGCCAAACTAGCATAGATTCCAACTGCCTCATCATATCATAAACTTTTCTTAATAAAATAATTACTATGAACTATACCTTTATCTTTAACTAATTTTAATGAACCATCATTATTTAATTGCACTCCATATTTAGCTTCATTTAACCAACCATTGGTGTAATCTGATTTATTATAAAACTCTTTAGTATTATAAGTTTGTTCATATGTATAATATTTATTCCCATTTTGACTAGCATAATCATATATTAAATTGTGATTCATTGATGTATACAATTCAGTAATAGCAATAGGTTTGTATCTAGGTGTTGGATAGCTTCATAAAAGCCCATTAGCAGCATAATTTTCTTTAGGATCTACTGTAATTGTTTTATGACCTAAAATTGCACGACCATTATTATAGTAACTTGGCATTAATGATTCATTACCAGGATGAGAAAATAGGGAATTTGTAGCTAAAAGTGAAATCCCTAACATTGAAAATATTGATAAACCACCAACAAGTAACTTATTCTTATTTATTTTTTTAAATGACATATTTTTACCTGTATAAATATATATAACATTATAACAAAATATAATTTTTAATGTCTATTGTATTAAAAATGGATTAATTTTAATAATATAAAAGTTCAACAAGAAAAGCTAAAAAAATTAGTTCTTTATGCTTGTTAATTTAAAATAAAAGCAATATAAATCATATTTTATTATGTTTTAAAAACATCAAACTAAATAATAAACTCTAAAAATAATTATTAATTAAGATATTTAATTCAAATTAAATAAAAAACCTAAACTAATAATAGTCTAGGTTCCCAAATTGAATGTTTAATGCACCATCTTTTGGGACTGGTAACTTCTATATCTCATTATATTAGAATTTATAGCAATTTTAGGTATTAAAAATCTTTGAGCATAAGGTAGATGTTCTAATTCTGAGTAATAATGGAACCTTTTGAAGTTAT
>JAZOSV010000041.1:0-5054 GCA_045657345.1 Mycoplasma sp.
TGTTTAAAATACATAATGTCCTCTCAAAAGTAGTGTTTTTGAAGTGGACTAAAATCCCCTAAGGTCCTTTTGGGGGATTTTTTCGTCTACCCCACAGATACATTATATAGGGGTGTCCAAAAAGATGGGTATAAAAACAAAGGCCTAAATATGTATTATTTTGCTAAAAATTACTTTTAAAAATTAATTAAAACTTTGAATCACTATTGAAATAAATTTATGCTAATAAATTATAAAAAAATTCAATTTGTTTTTTTTAAGTTAAAATACTTTCAGTATGAATCTTGATTACATTTATATTTATTCAACAAATAAAAAGGACATTGAAAAACTAAAGACAGATTTTAAAAAAGTCAAAAATAAGGATATTAAAGATTTTTTAAAAAAAATATTTTCAAAAAAAGAATATCAACATATAGTTTTTAAAAATCAATTAGATCAAATAGTTGATAGCAATGGTGTTAATTTAAAAACATTATTAAAAAATGAAAATCAAAAAATATATGAATACTATATTAAAAATAAAGAACCTTCAATTGTTAAATTGTGTGATCAATTTGGTGAGGACTATGTTGATGAATTAATTTATGGTCATTACCTTTCAAATCACTCTGGAACTTTTTTTAAAATTCTAGATCAAGAAAAATTTTCATCAATGAATGAAAAAGAGCATCAACAAATAGTTGAAATTTTTAGTAAATATTTTTTTCTAATTATTAGTGAATCATAATAAAAATATAAATGTATTTATACCTTACTCAAGGAATGAAATTTTTTAATAAATTCATTTAAATCATATGCATTTGATAAACAAAAATCACCACTTTTAGTTCTTATTAATTTATGAACAGTGGCACAACTTTTTAACGCTTGGCCTAAATCATGTGCCAATGAACGTACATAAAAGCCTTTTGAAACCTTAATTTTTAATTTTAATAAATTTTCAGCGAATGATATGATTTCATAATCTAGTAATTTTACATTCCTTGGTTTAATCTCAATTTCTTTATTATCTCTTGCATATTTATATAATGGTTTGCCATTAATTTTAATAGCACTATATAATGGGGGCATTTGTAAATATTCTTTTTTTCATGATTTTAATATTTGATTAATTTTTCCTAAATCAATATCTTTTACTTCACATTGATTAATTATTTTTCCTTCTAAATCAAACGTATCTGTTTCTATTCCAAAAAGAATTTCACATTCATATTCTTTAATATCATTGAGATGAATTGATAATAATTTAGTAGCTTCATCAATTGCTATAATAAGTACACCTGTTGCTAAAGGATCCAATGTTCCTCCATGTCCAACTTTTTTTAAATGTAAACTTTTTTTAATTTTTTGAACTACATCATTTGATGTTCAATTAATCGGTTTATTAATGGCAAAAATTTTATCCATAAATATTAGTTTAATTTATTTTTTAAAATTAGAGTTTTCTCAAGTTATTTCATCTTTTTTTTCATCATTTTGTTTAGGTTTTGGTTTTGTGGTTTTTTTTCTTTCTAAAATACTGCTTGGCAGTTTTTTGTGCTTGTGAATGAAATCAATTTCCTCTTTAATGATAGTTTCATTAATTAATAATGCTTCTACAATTAATTCAAGTTCCTTTTTATGAGTATTAATAATCTTCTTAGCATTAATATATTCATTATTAATAATTTTTTCAATTTCAGTATCAATTTCTTTTTGTTTAGTATCTGAAAAAAGTTTTTGTTGTTGGTATGGATTAATAAAACCTTCTGATGGGAAGAATTGTGTCATTCCGACTTTTGACATTCCTAATTGTGTTACCATAGCACGTGCAATATTTGTTACTTTATATAAATCATTGGATGCACCTGTAGTGATTGATTCAGGACCAAATATAACTTCTTCTGCTGCTCGACCACCAAGTGTCATTCTTATAAGGGCCAATAAATCTTTTTTAGATTGAATATTTTTTTCAATATCTTCAGGCGTTTGCATTGTGTAGCCACCTGCTGAACCTCTAGGAATAATAGTTATTTTTTGAACAATTTCACTTCCTGGTGTATACAATCCAACTAAGGCATGTCCTGATTCATGATATGCAATTAATTTTCTTTCTTGTTCAGAAATCACTTTTGAGTGCTTAGCTGGACCTCCAATAACACGATCAATACCTTCATCAATATCTTCTATACTAATATTTGTTTTATTTTGTCTAACTGCCAATAATGTAGCTTCATTTAGAACATTTTCTAATTGCGCTCCTGAAAAACCTGGAGTTCTTCTTGCAATATCTGCTAATGAAACCTTAGAGGAAATATTTTTATTACGGGCATGAATTTTTAAAACTTCCTCTCTTTCTCTTATATCTGGAAGAGTAACTTGAATATGTCTATCAAAACGTCCTGGTCTTAAAATGGCTTCATCTAAAACATCTAATCTATTGGTTGCAGCAATTACAACTATTCCTGTGGAAGTGTTAAAACCATCCATTTCAGCTAATAATTGATTA
This sequence comes from Mycoplasma sp., assembly GCA_045657345.1. GTDB lineage: Bacteria > Bacillota_I > Bacilli_A > Mycoplasmatales > Mycoplasmoidaceae > Mycoplasma_L. The sequence goes on from JAZOSV010000041.1 coordinate 2,492, forward strand.
ATCGTTTGATCAGCTAATCCACCTCCAAATTCATTCTTACCTCTTTTTGAAGCAACAGAATCAATTTCATCAATAAAAATAATAGCTGGTGCTGATTTTCTGGCCTTACCAAATAAATCTCTAACTCTTTTTGCACCTACACCAACCAACATGTCTTCAAATTGAGAACCTGAGATTTGTAAAAATGGCACCCCAGCTTCACCAGCAACAGCTTTGGCTAACAATGTTTTTCCTGTACCAGGTGCGCCATAAAGAATTACTCCACGTGGAACTCTTGCTCCCATAGCTATATATTTTTGTGGTTGTTTTAGATAATCAACAATTTCATATAATTCTTCTTTTTCTTCTTTCAACCCAGCAACATCTGAGAATTTAATATTTGTTTTAGCTAATTGTGCACCTGAATCACCAATACCAAAAATGCTTCCCCCAGCTTGCATTTTTGACATTTTTAAGAAATATAAGAAAATTAAGATAAAAATTAAAATAGGTAATAATAATGAGATAAGACTTAATCAAGGAAACGGTTCAGGAACTGATTGTCAAGTTGAAATTGTTTTTGATTTTAAAAATTTTAAAAATTCCTCAATTGAAGGCTTCTCATCTATTTTGTCAGGATCGTTTGGATCTAGAACATATCCCCCAATAACTCATTTAATGACATTATTACTCTCTTCAAACTGTTGCGCTCTAATTCTTAATGGTAGCGAATTATTCTTAACAGCTAAATATAAATCATATGTATCATTAGTGATTCGATATGAAAATGAATTGTTACTATTTCTATCAATAGTATATTTTTGATCTTTCTTACCATCAACTGTACCAGTTACTTCAAAATTTTTATCACTAGTAGTTACAATTGCCGTAACATTGGTCATTGAAATTTCTGTTCTTCTAACATTAAAATATATTATCAAACCAACAATAGTACCAAGAATTAAAACAACAATTAAGATAATTATCAGTTTTTTTCATCGCTTTTTTGGAACCTTATTTGTTACTACATTATCACTACTATCTTTAGTAATTAAATTTTCATTATTTTTTTCCTTAATTTCTGTTTTCAACATTCTAAGAAAAATTAGTTCTTTAATCTTATTCATGATCATCCTCCATTTTTTGTATATATTCTTTTTTTAATATTCCAATATATGGTAAATTTCTAAATTTTTCTTTATAATCTAAACCAAAACCAACAACAAACTCTAAATCAATATTAAAGCAAACATAATCAGGTTTTAAATCAACAACTCTTCCTTTTGGTTTATCAAGTAGAGTTACCAATTGACAAGAATTACATTTATTTTTTTTCAATGTATCTAATACTAGTTTGATTGTTTTACCGCTATCAACAATATCTTCAACTAATAAAATATCCTTTCCACTTACATCACTTGATAAAAAATTAATAATTTCTGGTTCAGTTATTGCTTGTCTTTCCCCTTTAAAAGAACTGATTGAGATATAATCAATTGTAAAATCAACTTTAATTTTAGGAATTAGGGCTCCGATAAAAGGGATACTACCTTTTAAAATTGTTACCAAAACAAGATTTTTGTCCTTAAAATTTTGATTAATTCAATGTGCCACTTTATTTATAGCTTTTTTTATTTTTCTTTCATTAATTAAAACTTTTTCAATTCTATTATCATTTTTCATAAAATAAACTTTTCATAATTATATAACAATTAATTATGAAGTGTAAATTACTTACTTTTTTTTGTTAATAATTGATTAATATTTTTTTGCATTTCATTTCTGATATTCTTAGCTAAAATTTGTCTATCAATATTCAAAAATTTATTTGGTAAAAAAGGATTAATAACTTTGAATATAATTTCAGGCTTATTTTTTTTAAATTCTTTTTTATCTTCTCAGTAAGCATTTGTATTTAGGAAAAGGATAGGTTGAATTGGTGATATTGTTTTATACGCTATTTCAAATGCACCTGGCTTAAATTCTAATAATTCATTTTTTGTATTTCTAGTACCTTCAGGAAAAACAACAATTGATTTACCTTTTGTTTTCATTACATCATATTGAGTATTTATTGAACTAACCATTTGCCTAAGATTTGTACGATCTATAAAAATAGTGTCAATTAATTTTAAAATATGACCTAATTTTGAATCAGCTAATTCTTTCTTTGCAACAAAAATAAACTTTGTACCAAGTTGTTCATATAAAAATACATATAAAATCAAAAGATCAATATAACTTCTATGATTTGCAATAATTAGTTGTACTTTTTTTGGAATATTAAAATCTTTAATAATTTCACTTATTTTAAGTTTCAATAAATAAGATGTTGGTTTTGCTATTTTATAAAGAATTTCATATTTTTCTTGTTCTAAGAAATCTTCTGGATTTTTTAAATATTTTCTGGCTTTTAACTTGGTAGTAAATCATTTGATAACAAATCAAATAAATACAAAAGGACAACCTAAGCCTCAAGCGAAATTTTTTAAGATATTGTTCATAATAAAAATATTTTAACATTAAAAAGAAATAAAGCTTTCTTTATCTGCTTAATGAAGCAACTTTTTGAACAAACAGCTTC
>JAZOSV010000042.1:0-2636 GCA_045657345.1 Mycoplasma sp.
TAAGAGATATTAATTTTTTTCATTTAAATCAACCAACATTAAAAGGGTATATTGAGTTAGCTTCTAATATGAAATTAAAATAAATTTATTTTTTTTCAAAATCAACTAATTCAAAATCAATTTGTCGCAGTTGTTCATTTACATGAATAACTCTAATTTTTACATCATCACCAAAATTAAATATTTTTTTTGTTTTTTCTCCAATAATTGTTGCATTTTCTTTATTATATAGTCAAAAATCTTTACCAATATTTTTAATTCTTACTAAACCTTCAATACCATTTTTTAGCTCAACAAAAAAACCAAAAGGCTTTATAAAAGAAATAACGCCATTAAATTGTTGTCCTATTCTTTTTGACATATACTGACAAAATTTAAATGAATTCACATTTCTTTCAATTTCAAGTGCTCTTATTTCTTTTTCAGTACATGCTTCACACAACATTTCTAATTCATTTGTAAAATTTTTTCTAGATATTTCATCAAAATTTTCATAATTAAAATAAAACATTCAAAACAAACGATGAACAATTAAATCTGGATATCGCCTAATGGGAGATGTAAAGTGTGTATAGTCATGAATAGCTAAACCAAAATGCCCAATATTTCCTATTGAATATTTAGCTTTTGACATACATTTTAAAAGTAATTTTGATAGTAATTGAATATTTGGATGTTGTTCATTATCTTTAATGCATTTTGCAAATATTTTTGATGTTGGATTTTTTAAACTATTAAAATCAATTTTAAAAGTTCATTTCTTCAATTCAATTATTAGATCCTCTATTTTTTTTAATGAAGGTTTTTCATGAATTCGATAAATAAAAGGCATATTCAATTCATGGGCCTTAATTGTAACAGCATGATTAGCTATTACCATAAAATCTTCTATCATCATTTGTGCCATTCCTCTTTGTTTGATTTCAATGGCTATTGGAAAGCATTTTTCATCAACAATTATTTTTGGTTCTTTAATATTAAAATCTATATATCCATTAGCAGTATTTTTATTTCTTAAAATTTTATGTAATTGCTTGCCTTCAAAAAGCATTTGTTCTAATTCCGATTCAATATTTATTTTTTTTCCTGAAAACAATTCATTAACTTCATCGTAACTAAATTGTTTTTTTGAACAAATTCAAGAAGGATAAACATCTTTAGCCAAAATGTCACCTTTAAAATTAATTTTCATCTCACAAGTAATTGCACGATGTTTTTGCACTTCATTCAATGAACATTCATCATTTGAAAGTTTATGTGGCAGCATTGGGACTACTCTATCTACTAAATATATTGAAGTAGCGCGCTCAATAGTTTGTATATCTAAGGCACTTTTATATGGTACATATGAACTAACATCAGCAATACTTACAATTAGTAAAAAATGATCATCATACTTCTTAACATAAATGGCATCATCTAAATCTTTTGATGTTTTTGGGTCAATGGTGACAATTGATAAATGTGTTAAATCTTTTCTTTTATCATCCATTTTTTTATTTGGTTTATAATTGTTAACAAAGTCAAGAGCCTCTTGACTAAATTCAGGCTCTACACCATAACTATAAATAATTGAAAGTATATCACTCCCGACTTCATTAATATGTCCAATAACTTTTTTTACAGTCGCAATGATAGTATTATCTTTTTGATAACTATATTGCATCAAAATTTTATATCCATTGACTAAATTTTCTATTGAATCTAATTTTATTTTTAAATAGTTTTTTTTGTCATCTAGTTCTACTTCATATGTATTACCAATTAATTTGAATGTTCCAACACCAAATAGTGTTTTTCTTTCTATTACTTGATTTATGATTGCATGTTGAATATTTGATTTATTAGTAAATTTATCCATTAATATAATTTCAACTATATCATTATTTAATGCTCCATTTAAATTAATGTTATGAATATAATAGTCAACCCCTTCTTCCTGATTATTGTCAGTTACTTGTACATATCCATCTAGATTACTAGTAATAGTAACAACACCAACTTTTTTTTCATTAGTAATATCTTCATTAAAATAATTTTCAACAAGATATTTTTTTTCTACTTCTTTTAGTACTTTATTTAAAATTAAATTATTTATTGCATCATAAATGATTTTTTTATTATTTATATTTAAATTTTTTTTAACCTTTTCCATTAAAATCCCTTTTGGAATTGGTCTTGATTCATTTTTGATTATTTTTCTTATTGAATCATTTATTTGTTCAATCATATTAAATTTTTAAAATAGAGAATACTATGATCAAGATAGTAATAATAATAATTAAAATAAAAAATATTATTTGTAATACTTTCACAATACCACGATCTTTAGTTTTTTTGAAAATTTCAAGATCCTGACCAGATATATTAGATAGACCAGAAGTTGAACCAGAAGAAGATAACAACAGCCCTATAATAATACAAACTAATGCTATTATTAAGATTATTACTGCTATTGACACATTTGCTCCTTTAATCTAATTAAAATATAATATATTATATTATTGAAATTTAAAACATGCATATTAATTATTTAAGTATCGATAAAAAATGATATCCAATTAAGAAGAAAAAAAAAATTATAAATATTATTTTAAATCCAAAATGAATTATTTTGCAATATGTCAATATAGGTG
>JAZOSV010000043.1:0-11983 GCA_045657345.1 Mycoplasma sp.
AATATTTTTGATATTTTTTACAATTTTTTCCTTAATAATTTGTTGATCTTTAAATGCGTTAAACAAATCTATTTTATTTACCACTATATTTAAATTAGGATGATCGTTAATTTCCTTAATATCACTTGAAAATAAATCTAATGCATCTACAATTAAGAAAACCATATAATTTTCTATATTAATTTCTTCAAGTGTTTTTTCAATACCATTAGAAATATCATCACTTTTAATATTTATATTGTAATTAATTAACTTATAACAACGTTGACAATATTGTTGCTTTTTTTCATCGTATTTTTCAACGTATCCTAATTTACCTTTATTTAAGTTCAATGCTATACCGCAACCAATACACTTTTTAAATAAAGTCATAATCCACCAATAATAATGAATCATTAACATTCAAATCATTATTTTTAGTTAAATTTTTATAAATTAAATTTTCAATCAAAAAGATAATAATATTTTTAATACTTGTTTTTGATAATTCAATTAATGGTAAGACAAGTATTGATTTAGCTCCCAATCTATTTGCTACTAAAATATCAGTAATAAATTGGTCGCCAATAAAGATACTATCTTCAATTTTAATATTATGTTTTTTGATAATTTTTTTAATCTTTTTAACAAAAGGTTTTTTTGCATTATAGACAAAATCATCTACTTTTAATAAATTACAAAAATTTTCAACTCTTTTTTTGTTATTATTGCTAATAATAAATACTTTAAAATCTAGTTCATGTAGTTTTTGAAAAAATAAACTACAATTTTTATTTGGATAATGTGAGAAGTGAGGAACCAAAGTGTTATCTAGGTCACAAAAAATATATTTAATACCTTTTTTTTGAATTGAATTCAAATTAATATCATTAATATTATCAAAGTATCATGTTGGTCGAAAATAATTAAATCAAATAAAATTAATTTTCATTATCACTCTTTTCACTTTTTGATAGTCAATTATCCTTATATCCACAAACAATTTTTCCTAATTTAGTATCAGTAAATCTTGTATCTAAATTTGTTAATGGAATTGATGAGCACATTAACTGATGGATTTGCATTTCATTATTTAAAACATTAACTATATCACGAGCATTTATATTAATTAAGTTAATTAATTCATATGGTGCATTTTTAACCTGATTCATTACCATTGAGCCAGTACCTGCACGATTGATCTTTTTTATGTCATTAAGATAAATCCTTTTTGCACCACGATTTGCAAGTATAAGTAATTGACTTTTTTCATTCGATGAAGCTATACAACCAATAATTTCATCACCCTTATTCAATTTTTGAGCACGAACACCTAGAGAAGTTTTTCCAAAGATAGGTATTTGATCACTTTCAAATCTTATTCCATACCCATTTTTAGTTATAGTGACAACATCATATTTAGTATTTTCATTAATTAGTTGCGCACTAACAATTTCATCATTTTCTTTTAAATTCATGATATTAGAAGATTTTGCACTTTTAGAAAATGTTAATTCAGATAGCTTTACACGTTTAATGTTTCCATTTTTACTACAAATTAAAAGTAAATGATTTTGATTTGGAATTGGATCAGTACTAAAAGCATAAATAATTTTGTCATCTGAATCTAATGTAATAATATTATTTAAATGTTCAGCTAAATCCTTATATTTCATTTGCTTAATTTTGTGACATGGAATTGATATATATAATCCTTTTTTAGTAATTAAAACAACTTGATTTGCTGTATTAGATTCAAATATATCTAATAAAATATCACCTTGTTTTAATAAGAAATCACCATAATTTGAGGATTCAATTGAACGCTTATTTGTTGCTTTTAAATATCCACTTTTAGTTACCATAATAACAACATCTTTTGCTTCAATTAAATCTGAATTATTAATTACAATTTTTTCAATTTCAGCCTCAATTTTAGTTCTTCTTTCAAAACCAAAAGTATTCTTATATCCTCTTAAAATTTCTTTTAAATGATTTTTTAAAAGAGTATCTGAATCTAAAATTGCTTTGATATTTTTAATTAATTTTTCAACATCTTTTTCCTCTTGCATTAAAGTAGCAACATCAGTTGCAGATAATCGATAAAGTCTTAAATTCACTATAGCATCAGCTTGAACAATTGTAAAACCAAACTTAGATACTAAATTATTTTTAGAATCTTCTTTTGATGATGATTTTCTAATTATTGCAATTACATCATCTAGGATAGAAATTGCTTTGATTAATCCTTTGATGACTTCTAATCTTTTTTGTGCTTTTTCTAAATCATATTTAAGTGTTTTAGTTATGATATCAATCCCATGGTGAATATATGCATCAATTGCTTCTAATATAGGCATTAAACAAGGTTTTTTATTATGAATGGTGATAAAGTTAATTGCATATGAGATTTGCAATGGGGTATTTTTATATAAGAAATTACGGATTACTTCTAATGACTTATCTGCTTCAATATCAATTACTATAGAAATTCCATTCTTATCAGATTCATCTCTAGTTTCAATAATTCCTGATATTTTTTCATTAAAGACTAAATCATCAATTGCTTTAATAATAGTAGTTTTATTTGTTTCATATGGAATTGATGTAATTACTAATTGTTTAATTTTTTTAGTATGATTTCCTTTTTCAATATTAGCCCTAATGATAAATTTACCTTTCCCACTTTTATAGGCTTCTTCAATTCCGCTTTTTCCTTGAATAATACCTCCTGTAGGAAAATCAGGACCAGGCATTATTTTAATTATTGAATCAAGATGACAATTTGGAGAATCAATTCGATAAATAATAGCATTAATTACTTCTGTTAGATTAAATGGAGGGATATTAGTAGCATATCCAGCAGCAATCCCAGTGGCCCCATTGATTAATAAATTTGGAATTAATGATGGCAAAAAAGATGGTTCAGATTCAGAATCATCAAAATTAGGAATAAAATCTACAACATTTTTTTCGATATTTGATAGCATTAATTCCCCAATATGTGATAAACGACATTCAGTATAACGCATAGCAGCAGCATTATCACCATCAATTGAACCTTTATTACCATGCATATCTAATAATGGTTGATTATTCTTTCATTCTTGACTCATTCTTACCATAGCTTCATAAATAGAACTATCACCATGCGGATGATATTTACCAATAACTTCACCAACAGTTCTTGCAGATTTTTTATATGGTTTATCATGATTAATATTTAAGTTATACATCGCATATAAAATTCTTCTCTGTACAGGTTTTAATCCATCTCGAACATCTGGCAAAGCCCGATCTTGGATAATATATTTTGCATATCTTGCAAAACCATCATTCATGATTTTATCAATTGATTTTTTTAGAATATTTTTATTATTTTCCATATATTAATCCTCATCTAGTTTAAAATTGATATTTTTATTAATCCATTCTTTTCTTAGTTGAGCATTATCACCCATTAAAATATTAACTTGTCTTTCTGCAATTACTAAATCCTCGATTCCAACATTAATTAATTTTCTAGTTTTAGGGTCCATAGTAGTTTCCCATAATTGTTCAGCATTCATTTCACCTAAACCTTTATATCTTTGAATTTCAAAAGAAGGATTTTCTTTTTTTAACTTTTCTAAGTCATTTTCGTTTCAAGCATAGTAAGATGCTTTTGTTTTTTTATTGGTTAATTTGTATAATGGTGGTAAAGCAACATATACATGCCCATTTTCAATTAATGGTTTCATATAACGATAGAACATAGTTAAAAGTAGTATTTGAATATGTGCACCATCTGTATCAGCATCAGTCATAATAACAATTTTGTCATATTTCAATTTTTTAATATCAAAATTTTTCATTACACCTGTACCTAAACATGTGATAATTGTATTAATTTCCTCATTTTTTAGAACTTCTAAATAATTAGTCTTCTCAACATTAATTACCTTACCTTTTAGTGGTAAAATAGCTTGTGTTTTTCGATCTCGTCCCAATTTAGCAGAACCACCTGCTGAATCACCTTCAACTAAAAATAACTCATTATTTTTAGGATCTTTTATTTGTGGGGGTGTAAGTTTTCCAGATAAGATTCTTTCAATTGTATTACCTTTTTGTTTTTTTGTTGATTCACGAACTCTTTTCGCAGCTTGTCTTGCATCCCTAGCAACAATTGCCTTTCGAATAATTTTTTCAGCTTCTTTTCTATGTTCTTCAAATCAAAAAGAGATCTCCTTACTTGCAATTTTTTTAGTTACTTCTCTAGCTTCAGGAGTAAATAATTTATTTTTTGTTTGTCCTTCATAACTAATGATATTTTCTGGTACTTTAATTGAAATAATAGCTCCAATACCCTCACGAACATCATTTCCTTCAAGATTTTTATCTTTTTGTTTAATAATGTTTCATTTTCGCCCATATTCATTAAAGATTTCAGTCAAAGCAATTTTAAAACCATTTTCATGTGCTCCACCTTCAGAAGTTTTTATTGAATTAGCAAATGAAATAATAGTTTCATTCATGTCATCACAATATTGAAAAGCAATTTCAACTTTAATGTTATCTATTTCTCCAAGAACACTACATATTGGTGAATTAGTATTTCTAGTTTCATTTATAAATTTAATAAATTCTAATATACCTTGATTAGATTGAAAAGTATCAGAAGTTTTATTAATTTCATTATTAAAAATTATTTTTAAATTTTTGAATAAAAATGATGCTTCTCTTAATCTTTCTCGAATAATATCATGATTAAATTCTATTTCTTTAAAAATTTTTGGATCAGGTTTAAAATGAATTATAGTACCTGTTTTGTTTGACTTGCCAATGATTGTTAATTTTTGCTCAACAACTGACCCTCCATCTTTAAATTTACATTGATAAAGATTACCACCACGACCAATAACACAAATTAATCACTCACTTAGAGCATTAACTACTGAAGCACCAACGCCATGTAATCCCCCAGCAGTTGCATAAGCAACATTATCAAATTTACCACCTGCATGTAAAACCGTTAATACTGTTTCTACAGCTGACATTTTAGTTTCTTTATTAATATCTACTGGGATTCCTCTACCATTATCTTTAATCATAATTGAATTATCTTTTTTTAAAGTAACCTCAATTTGATCACCATATCCAGCCATAACTTCATCAATACAATTATCAAAAATTTCTCAAATTAAATGATGTAGACCTCTACTATCAGTTGAGCCAATATACATTCCTGGTCTTTTTCTAACTGGTTCAAGACCCTTCAAGACTTTTATATTATCAGCATTATAACTCATCTACACCTCATTTATTTTTTATAAAACACTTTATTTTAACATATGTATTTTTACTATTAATATTAACTATATAAAATTTTGATTAGTATTTTGTATTAACATTTGATAATTTACCTTCTTTTTTAAAAATATTTTAAAAAATTAAATTTTTAAAAAATGATATAATCTTATAGTATTTATTTATATTATGAGATATGATTTTTTAGTAGATATAGGCCAAGTAAGACAAAATAACGAAGATGTGGCATGAGTTGGTATAAATAAGAATGAAAACTTTGCTGGGATTGTTTGTGATGGTTTAGGTGGTTATAAAGGAGGATCAACTGCTAGTTCAATTGTAGTTGATGTTTTTAAGGAACGTTTTAGTGATATCAATTTAAATTTTTTTTCTAGAGAGGAAATTTTTGATTGAATTGAAAAAACTATTTCAGTAGCTAGAGATAGAATATCAAATAAAATTAAGGAAAATAGTCAGCTAAAAAATATGGCTACTACATTTGTTGCTTGTATTGTAGTAAATTCTAAAGCATATATTTTTAATATCGGTGATTCTCGTGCATGGTTTATTTCTAAAGATAAAGTAGAACAAATTACAGAGGATCAAAATTTATATAACTTTTTAATTAAAAATAAAGTTGGAAAAGAAATGTTTGAATTATATCGAGATAATTTATATGCAATCACCCAATTTGTCGGAGCACAAACTAATAAGAAATTAAATATTGATGTTTATGAAATTGATGTTCAGGATGGAGCATATATTGCACTTACTTCTGATGGGACACATAATTTCATTGGTATTGATGAAATTAGACATTGCTTAATTGGTAGCAAAATAAATTTTAATGATGTTTGCACAACAATCATTGCTAAGGCTATGGCAAATGGTTCAAATGATAATTTATCAATAGTTATTATGGAATTTTAAAAATGAGCACTTATAAACAGGGTCAAACTCTTTTAGGTTATGAAATTATACGCAAATATGGCGATGGTGGAATGAGTGATGTTTATCTAGCTCAAAATAAAGATTTAGATAATTGAAATCCCAATAAATATGTAATAATAAAAGTAATTAAAAATAAAATTAGCAAAGATATTTCTAATGGTGATATTGACCAATGAAAAAAAGCCATTGACGAATTTAAAATCACTTGTACTTTATTTGAGAATACACATGAAAATATAGTTAAACCAATTAAATGGGATTATTCTAATTCAAAAGTTATTATTATTTATGAATTTATTGATGGTCCATCACTAAATCAATTTATCGATATGTACAAATCCATCCCTGTTGATCGGGCAATGTTTTATTTTAAAAAAATTTGTCAAGGAATAAAACACTTTCATAACTTAAATGATAAGACTACAGTAATCCACCGTGATTTAAAACCAGAAAATATGATTTTAACTAATGACCTTGCTGATATTAAAATTATTGATTATGGAATTGCAACTACTTTTTATGATAAAAATATCAATTCCTCAGAAGGAACAATTTATTGCACAGTGGATTATATAACTCCTGATATTTTCAATCTTTCATCAAAAAATATGAAAAATAATCCTAATATTGATATTAATGAATGAAAAAATAAAGTGATAACCACTCAATTTGATTTTCATGCACTAGGGGTTATTTTATATTATATGATCACTGGTGAAATGCCATTTGAATATGACAAGGAAAAAATTACTGATGCTGAAATTATTCGTAATTGATTAAAATACGATTTAAAAATTATTAGTAATTCTATTCCTAATATTCCAAACAGTATTGAAAATATTATTTTTAGATGTACAGCTTCTAAGCCTGAAGATTTACACTTTCGTTATAAGAAAATTGAAGAGCTGATTGATGATATTAATACATGAGATGATCCAAAACGAAAAAATGAAAAATTATTAAAACCAATTAAAAAAAGAGTGTTTCAACAAGCAATAACTTTTGATGTAGAAAAAGAAAAAGAAAAAGAGAAATTTTATGAAAAATGATGGTTTTATATTATTATTTCCATAACTGTTGCTGTTGCATTAATTTTAATGATTGTTATGTTAGTTTTATATTTTACTTAAGGAGTCTTTTTTGGCAGATAAAATTTTTATTAGCAAGTTAATTAAGGATGATGTTTGGATTTTTAAGGATAATAAAAACATACAAGTAAGTTTTAAAGGAAAAATTAGGTTAAACAATATTGATGTTGCTGTTGGCGATTATGTATCATTAACTAATATTAATAATTGTTACATTATAGATAAAATTTTAGATAGAAAAAATTTTTTATTAAGACCAAAGGTAGCAAATGTAGATAAGGTATTAATTATTCAATCAGCTATTGAACCTAATTTTAATAGCTTGTTGTTAGATAAAATGATAGCTTTTTATGAAATGAAAAATATCCCTATAGCAATTGCTATTAGTAAGCTAGATTTAGTTGATGATAATCATTATGTAAATAAATTTATTGAGGAATATATTTCACAAGGATATGATGTTTATAAATTAAATCATGATCAAGATTTTAAAAAGATGCTCCATGCTTTTGATGAGCAAACTATTTGTTTTGTTGGTAATTCTGGAGTAGGTAAATCTAGTTTAATTAACAGAATTGATCCAAAATTAAATTTAAATACTCAAGTCATTTCAAAAACACTGAATAGAGGCAAGCACACAACCACTAATGTTTCAATTGTAAGTATTAAAAATTTTTTTTTAATTGATACTCCTGGTTTTTCAACCATTAATGTTAATGAAGATAAGTTTACACTAGCACATTATTTCTTTAAAAATATATTAAAAGATAAATGATGTAAATTTAGTGATTGCTTACACAATTGTGAAATTGATTGTTTAGTAAAAAAATATGTATCAGAAAAAAAGATTACAATTAATAGATATAATAATTATTTAAATATCTTAAAAAATATAAGGCAATAAAATGAGTATTAAATTAATCACAAAAAACAGCTTAAATAATCAAAATAAAATATTAAAGCAAAATGCTAAAGAATTAGATAGAGTACACAATTTTTTTAAAATAAAAAATGGAATTGGCAAGGAAATGTTAGGTTGGTTGGATTGACCTAATAATTATAATGATTACCAAAAAGACTTAATTCAGATAAAGGCAATTGTCAATCAATGAAAAAAAATGCACATTAATAAAATAGTTATTATTGGTATTGGTGGTAGTTATATTGGAATAAAAGCAGGAATAGATTTATGTCTATCTAAATCAGAGACTGAAAAATTTATTTTTATTTCTTCAATTGATGAATGAGAAATTGATTATTATCAAAAATTATTAATAAAAAATAATTGAGCCATTATTGTTATTTCAAAATCCGGAAAGACTTTAGAAACATCAATAAACTTTCGTTTTTTTAGGGAAATGCTTAAAAAACAATATCATAAAGAACATTATAAAAGGATCGCTTGTATAACTGAAAAAGATAACAATAGTTTGATGTATAAAATTGCTACTAAAAATAAGTATCATATACTTGGCATACCCAAAAATATTGGCGGCAGATTTTCAACATTCACTAATGTTGGACTATTAGTTTTTGCTATAGCTAATTTAAATATTGTTAAAATGATAAATACATATCAAAAGTGTATTAAAGATTTTTTAGAAAAAAAGTGACTAGATCCTTTACATTATGCTAATTGAAGAAATTATTTTTTAAAAAAAGATAAAAAAAATATAGAAGTTTTTTCCATTTATGAAAAAAGACATTTATTTTTAGCTGAACATTATAAACAAATATTTGCTGAGAGTGAAGGAAAGACAACAAAGTGCTTAGTACCAACTATTGCAAATTACTCTAATGATTTACATTCAATTGGACAATTATATCAAGAGGGTAGTAAGACTTTTTTTGAAACACACTTATATTTAAATAATGAAAAAAATGAATCAATAAACATTCCTATTTCATCATTTAATAATGATGATCATTTATCAAATTTAAAAAATAAAACAATAAAAAATATTATTAATGCAATTAGTGTTGGGGTAATAAATGCACATAGTAAAATAGCTAAAAATCCTTGTTTGGAAATAAAAATGAATGCTAATGATGAAGAAAATTTTGTACAAATTATGTTATTTTTAAATATCGCCGCTAGCTGCTCAGCTTATTTGTTAAAAGTTAATCCTTTTAACCAACCAGGGGTAGAAGCATATAAACACGAGATAACCAAGATTTTAAAATAAATATTATAATATTATATATAATGGCAGTTTTTAAAAGATTAAATAATAAAAAAATATTTAAAAAACTTTTTATATCACTTGGTTTAAGTGCTATATTATTACCAACATCTGCGATTTTTTTAAAAAACAATAATAGAAATGGTTTGCAAAAAAAATTATTTAATGATTCAAATTTATTTGCAAGCAAAAATTTAAAATCTGTTGATAAAGTTGTAAATGCTAGTGAAATTTTTAATCTTCAAAAAGAATCAACCTCAATTAATAATTTAGAATTTGATGAAATTATCATTGCGCCAAAAAATAATCCTAGTGATGTTTTTATATCTTTTAAAAATGTAAATAATAATTTAGAACTTAGTTTTAAAAAGAGTAATGAAGAATTAAAAGAAAAGTCAAATTTAAGTGCTGATGCACCAATTAATTCAGAAAACCTTGATAAATTTGTTGGTAATAATTATATTTTTCTTCAATCTGTTAAAACTAATGATTTTGCAAATACTAATAATCAAAAAGTAGAAACAAATACTTTAATTGATACAACAATAAATAAGATTATTAAATTTAATAAACTAGGTAGTTCATCATATTTTTCAATTGATACAAATGATAATAACAAAATGTTCAATGTTGATAATGGTACTAATTTTTTATTTAGAGGATATATTGATTCTAGTAAATCAAATAATAGCGGATTAACTATTTTTGTTAAAGCAGGTAATAAAATTTTTTCTCCAGATTCTTCTGATAAAGACAAGGAATCTATTAATTATAATTTTTTTAACCAATCAACATCTTTTGAAACAATTATTGGTTTAAATGAAAACAATAAATTAGCAATTTCTTATGATGCTGATTTATCTCAAAATACATCAAATGTTTCAATCGATAAAAAATCAAATAGCATTGATGATTTTTTGCAATTTAAGGCCCAAGATGCATTAAATAAAATTACTATTGGACAAGCTAATAATGATAGTAGTTCAACGACGTGAGGTGATATTCTTATTGCCCAGTGAAGAAATTATACTGCTTTACAATTTGCCTTAACAAAGGTTAAGTTTATTGGCTCAAATGTCAATGGAACAATTGTGATTAAAGTTTACCTTCCTTATGTAATTGAAAGAACATCAAATGGAAGAAATTGTTCACTAAATTTTAAAGATGGAAGTATTGCACAGCTTCAAATAACAGGTTTTAATAAAGGAAGTATGCTAATTAATGACAAAATTGATGCATCAATTCTAAGTGAATATTTACCACAAAAAATTTTAAAAAATGATGACTTAAAAAATACATTAAAAAAAATAGTATATGAACAATGTTTTGGCGAAGACAATTTGTTAGATCAATTTAATTACGAAACAGATTTAGAATTTACTAATCCTCTTTTTAATAATTTAACTGGAGAGATTAATTGTAATTTGATAGTTTTAAATAATTATATTGATATTAATGGCCAACCAGTTACAAATAATACTAGAAAAGATTTTGGTAAAATAAATATTTCTAAATTAAATGATATTGATAGTACTAATCAAAAGGGCAGTTTTATCGATATTCCAAGTGATTCAAATTTAGCAAATGTTAATTCATTTAATGCCAATCAATATATTGGTGATTTAAAGCTCTTAGTGTACAATAATGTGGATGATTTGTTAAATAATATTCCTAGTGATAAAGTAGCAGATCGTAATATTAATATAACTGATATTGATTTTGATGCTAACAATATTATAGAAACTAAATCAAATCAAATTAAATTAGATAAAATAAAAGTAAAATACTATTTTAATGATATAAATGGTTCATATGATAATGAGAATCCATTTGAATTAAGAGAAATTACTATTAAGGGATTTAAAGAAACACAAAAAACAATTTTAAAAAAGAACTCTTTTGAAGTTCCGAATCAAATAAATGTTGAGACTGAAAAATACACTCAAACTGCTGCCCAATTTTTTTTAGAAGAAAAATATAGGAATGGTGAACTTTTTAATATAGTTTATGATGATTTTAATATTAAAAATGATATTCTAATTAATGATTGAAATCCTAATCTACGCAATGGAGAAATTTCCTTTGTTTTACAAGCAAAAAATGTGTTTGATGATAATGGACCAGTGAGAAACTTCATTGATATTGGAACTATTACATTAACTGGTTTTAAAAAGGTAGTACCAACTATCTTATCACGCAACATCTATCAAGTTTCTGAGCAATATAAAAATTTAGAAGTAGAAAAAATTACTATTGCACAAATAAAAACAATCATAACATCAATCTTTAATGAAAATCAATTATTTAATTCAGTATCAACAAATTTTAATATAAACACAGATATTGAATATAATGAAAAATATATTTTAAGAAATAATCAAAATGGTTCAATCGACATTCAAATATATGCAAAAAATATTTATGAACAAAATTTATCAATAGCACAAAATTATAAAAATCTAGGTAAGATCACTTTAACTGGTTTTAAAAAAATAT
>JAZOSV010000044.1:0-3202 GCA_045657345.1 Mycoplasma sp.
TGTTTAAAATACATAATGTCCTCTCAAAAGTAGTGTTTTTGAAGTGGACTAAAATCCCCTAAGGTCCTTTTGGGGGATTTTTTCGTCTACCCCACAGATACATTATATAGGGGTGTCCAAAAAGATGGGTATAAAAACAAACATATTTTTTATTAAAATGAAAGTCTTTTTTATATAATAATATAGTGAAAATTTTGGAGTAATTATGGATTCTTTAAAAAATAGAAAATTAACAGTTAATGATTTAGATATTCAATATTCTTTATTAGGAAAACAAATTGGTAGAGTGATGCAACCAAAAGCATCAATCATTTATTTACCAGGTTTTGGTTGTGATTATTTAAATCATGAAAATTTTGCTAATCTTTTAGTTTCATATGACTATTATGCAATTAACGCTCCTGCTCATGGTCATTCACCATGATTTAATGTAGAAGATTTAACAATTAAACAATATGCTGATTTAGTTAGAGATTTTATTTTTAAAAATAATTTAGAAAAGGTTGTATTAATTGGTCATGGTTCTTCTGCTGCTACTGTTGCATTATTGAATATGATGATTCCAGAAAGATTAATTGCTAATATTTTAGTTTCGCCTATTGAAACATCTTTCCAAATGGATGCTGCTAAAGTGCAAGATATTTTAATTCCAAGATTGCCAGAAAACTTAGATCAATTATTAAGAATGCAAGTTTTTAATTATGATATTAAATCATTTAATAATCCAGATTGACAATATTATAAAAATGCAAAACAAGATTTCTATAATCGAAATTTTGATGCATTATCTTTACAATTGAATACGCTTTTATCTGATGAATTACGAAGTTCAATTGAAAATTTATATGCTAATATTACTAAACCAACATTAGTTGTTTTTGGTGATAGTGATGGACTTGTGCGAATTAATGAAGTAGCTAACAAGATGAGAAGCCTTATTAGAGATTCTCAAGTTGCCATTATTGCTATGGCCGGTCATGAACCTGCATTAGATAATCCTAATAATTATTTTAGTAATTTAATAACTTTTATTGATCAAATAGTTTTGGATGAATCAAGTAATTTATTTTCATCATTAAAAGGATAATAAAATGAATAAGAATAAAAAAATTAATCAAGAGGAAGATGTTGTAGAGTTTCAACCATCACTTGATTTTTTAGCTCATCAAACGAATGCTAATGAATTATCTGAAGAAGAGTATAAATTATTAAAAAATGAATTAGAATCTTATTTTGGGCGTTCAAAATCTTTTTATGAACTTCCTAAAAATAATGAAAACTTAGATTGAGAAAGACCACATATAACAAGATCAAAAGAAGAACTTTTTGCTCAATTAAAATATTATGACATTTTAAGAGAAAAGGAAAAATTGAGTGAACGTCAATTAGAAGAAATAAATAAGGAAATTATTCAAATTAAAAAAGAACTGTTAACAATTGCAAATTATGAATATTTTTTGAAAACAGGTCATGAACAACTACAAATTGATAAAACCGATTTTGGTAAATATAGTGTTAAATTTTATCAGCGTGAAGATCTTTATTATGATGATTTAGCTCGCAAGCATGTATCTATTGACCTGCCATTAGAAAAATGATGAATTAAAAATAATATAGATTCCTTAGGATATTTTGATGAAGATCATGAATTACCTTATGAATTTGTTCATATTAAACCAAGTAATAACTCAGATGTAAAACAAACTAATGAAAAGTCTAATGGTGATAATGTGTTGCCAATTAAACAATCAGCAACAGTATTTGAAGCTGTCGAAAAAGAAAAGCAATTAGACAAAATCCTATCTGACCCAGAACCAGAAGTGAAGCAAGGTTTCTGAAGTCATTTATTTAAAAAGAATAAAGATGAGAAATCTAACAAAGAAGCTAATTTAAAAGATAAAAATAAAAAAGAAGTGTTGGACACAAGTGCAAAGAAACCAACTAATGGTAAGTCTACTCCACCATCATCACCACAACCAACTAGTCGTTTCACCCCTCCACCGCCACCTTCTATGCCAATTAATGGTGCAAGAGGATTTAATAATTTTCCACCACCTTCTCCTAATAGTTTTGCAAATAGTTTAAAACAAGGTCCTACTCCAACTAGTACTTTCCCAAGTCGTCCACCTATTCAACCAGGACAATTTCCTAATAGAATTAATAATGTACAACCAAATCAAAATAATAATAATCAAGATGCACTAACACAACGAAAACAATTTTTTGATTACCAACAACAACGCTAATTAAAATTTTCTGAATATATTATTTTGATGATAATTAATATATTGTTTAGATAAATCAAAAGAAGAAGACTCATTTGGAATCTGCAAATAACAAGGTTCAAATGTTTTAATTAGTAAATCAGCATCTTCTTGTTTTAACTCTTTTGAGATTTTTACCTTTCAATTATCAGTAAAGGTAAAAAAACCTCGATCATATAATTTGTGGTGATTGCAACACAATAATATCCCATTATTTTCTGAATACCTATCTATATCATTATCACAATTACTATAAGGTTTAATATGGGCTGCTTGTAATAACTCTGGTAAATCTAAGCAACATATCTTACATTTTCTATCTCTTTCAAAAATAATTTTTTTAAAGATATGTTGATATAGCCTGCCAGTTCTTTCTTTATTTATGTTTGTATAACTTATCCCTGATAATATTTGATTATGAATATATCCTTCATAATTATTTAATTCATCAATTGACAATCCTTTATACTCTGGTACACATTTTTCTAAGCATAAAATTGATTCTTTCAAAAGAAATTTTCTTAGCTCTTCTAATTCAGCTTGAGTACCATCAACTTTGATTTCAATTGTTTTATTTTTTTTATTAACAATCAAAAAATCTTTTGTTTCTAAATGCTTAGCAGGATTTTCAAAAATATTATTTACAACATCTTTTTTGACCTGTTCATTGTAGATCAAAGAGCATCAATTACTTTTATTTGAATGTTCTTTATTAAAGAACTCAAACATAACATCATTATTAGTTAATAGATTATAATAAGATTTTGTAATATGAGAATTTTTATCAATTAGAATTTGATGATTAAATAGCAAATTAATATCATTAATATTACTTAATATAGATATCATTAGAATTGGTTTATAAGGATAGAAATAATTATAATATTTTTTATTCTTAATGCTACCTGAATTAAATGGTGCATTTTTATTCAGTTTTT
>JAZOSV010000045.1:0-5279 GCA_045657345.1 Mycoplasma sp.
TTTATGTTTAAAATACATATAGGTCCCTTTCGGAAGTGTTTAAAAATAAGTGGACTAATCCTACCAATTATATTTGGTGGGATTTTTTATTGTCCAACTTAATTTTACTAGCCAGTCCGGAAAGATGGTGATTTAAACAAATTTAAATTAAATATTTAAAAAAATATTTTAAAATATTTATATACAAATTTTAAGAGGGGTATATTAAAATATTGCAGTAAGCTATGCTTATTAGGCTTATTAATATTTAAAATTAAAATGGGAAAAATTTTAAATTTTTTATTGAAATCAAAATATAAGAAATTTTATGCATCTCAATTTGAGCAATGTATTAATGATTCATTTGATAAAGAACAAAATATTAAAAATGACTATCATCATGACAACTTTTACCAAGATAGCTTCCAAGAAAAACCTAATGATAATTTTAGATTTAAGTATAATTATCCTCATAATATTGAGCAAGGTTTTTGTCCAAACTATGGTTATGATTTAGCAAAAAATAAAATCATCGATAAGCAAATTTATTGACCAGATCCTTTTCAAGTCAAAGAAGATGGTAAAATCCTGTTTGCTAAAAATACAAAAATAGATTGAATAGCTAAAATTTATTATGAACAAAAATACTTAGACTATACAACAGAACCTTTGGGATCTTTTGAAATTAGTTTAAATATCTTTGATAATAAAATTGCGCTTTATGCATGTGAATGCAAAACTAAATTTTTATTTATTTATGCATCTGAATTAAAAACAAGAGCCACAATGTTTAATATATTAGTTGCTTTTAATATCTTCTTTTCCTTTATTAAAAAAAATAATTTACCACTAATAGATATTCATATAGATAAAAATGATACATATCTAGAATTTAGCTTTTTAAATGACCCTAATTTTAGAGGATTATTTGAAAAATATCTTAACTTTGAAAATTTATTTATTACTAAATCTAATGAATTTATAAGCTTAAAAAAACACCAAATAAATTCCTTAAATATCTTATTGATTCAAAATACTTGATTAATATCTAATTATTGAAATATTTTTAATAACTTAAATTTTGAATACAAGGATGAGAATAATGTAACAATTCTGTATACTTCTCCATTAAACTATATAAGGAAATTATTACATAACAGTGATTTTATTAACTAGTAATAGACGATGAACTAATTGTGTTATTATCTTTTTCACTATTATTGTTATCTATTTTTTCCTTGAGAGCATCATACTTGTTAAAAAGTTTTGCTCCAATTTTTTCAAAATAACCTTTTTTTCATAATAGGTTAATAATGAAGACAAATAAACTAAAAACTAATAAAACAATAAAAATACTAATAAACATTCACATGCCTATGTCATAAAGTTGTTTCATTGTTAGAGCATCTAAAATATATGATTGTGATTGTGATTTTTGACTAGCAACAAATGATTTATTTAACGCTTCAGTAAAATCATTTCATGAATAATCTTTTCCTAATCAATTACTGATTGCTCAATAACCATTCAAATTCAAATTAAATTGTTTGTTACCAAGATAATCTAATGTTTGTGGCTCAAAATTAGAAACATTGTTTATTATTCCTATTCCACCTAAAAAAAATAGAACTAAACCAACAAAAAAGATAATGGCACATGCAAATAAAAATACAAATAAGAAAATATCTCATGAAGATGATCAAGTTTTCTTAGTAATCTCCTTGATTTTTTGATAAATATAATTAATATTAGAATAACTATTTTCCATAACTTAATAATAATTATTTTATAATAATTAATTGAATTATGTTTAAGTTAGAAAAAATAATTAAAAGAGATGAGAATTTTGCAGAATGATACACAAATATTATTCAAAATGCTCAGTTGTGTGTTTATGGACCTATTAAAGGAACAATTATTTATCAGCCAAATGCTTGATCTATTTGAGAATCAATTAGAACGTATTTAGATAATGAGTTTAAAAAAAATGAAATTCAAAATTTAGCAATGCCAATTCTAATCCCAAAGAGTGAATTTGCTAAAGAAAAAGATCACTTAGAAGGTTTTGCCCCAGAATGCTTCATAGTAAATCAAATTGGCAATAAAACCTTAGAAGAACCATATATTGTGCGCCCTACTAGTGAAATTCTTTTTTGTAATTATTTTGCGTATATTACTTCAAGCTATAAGAATTTACCTATTAAGGTTAATCAATGATGTTCAGTAATGCGGGCCGAAAAAACAACTAAGCCTTTTTTAAGAAGTAGTGAATTTCATTGGCAAGAATTACATGCTATTTTTGCAGATAGCAAAAGCAGTCAAGCATTTACTAAGAAAATTATTGACATTTATGAAAAAATGCTTAATGATTTTTTATGCATACCTGTTATCAAAGGAGAAAAAACAGTTGGCGAAAGATTTGCAGGTGCCGAAAATACATATACAGTTGAGGCGTTAATGCAAGATGGACAAATGTTACAATGTGGGACAAGTCATTATTTGGGTCAAAATTTTTCAAAAATTTATAATATCAAATTTCAAAATAAAAATAATGCTTTTGATTATGCTTATCAAATGTCTGCTGGTGTCTCAACCCGTTTGCTTGGTGCTGTAATTATGGTACATGCTGATGACAATGGTTTAATTTTGCCGCCTGCACTTGCGCCAATTCAAATCAAAATTAATGTTTTAGGATTAGATAAAGAAATTAAAATAAAAAAATACTTAGAAAATCTTACTAAAAAACTCAAAAAATATCGTCTTAAAATAGATGCTAGTGAACATGGGTTAGGATATAAACTATCAGAAGGAGAAGTACAAGGCATTCCTATTCAAATCATCTTGGGGAAAGAAACAATAACTGATCATCAAGTTACATATATTAGAAGAGATCAACTACAAAAAATAAAATGTTCAGTAGACGATATTGATAAAATTGTTGCAAAAGAATTAAAAGAATATAAGAATAGCATTTATCAACGTGCAATTGATCAATTACATAAATCAATTGTTTGAGTAAACTCAATTGAAGAACTAAAGCAAATAGTAGCAGATAAGAAAATAGCTAAAGTTTATTGAGCAGGTTCTAGTGAAGATGAAAAAAAGATTAAAGAATTAACAGGGGCATCTGCTAGATGTATTATTGATACGAAAGCAAAAGAAGCAAAATGTATTTTAACTAATAAAAAAAGTACAACAGTTGTATTATTTGGAAGAGCATATTAAAAATGAGTTGTAATGTAGTAACTTTTTTCTCAGTTAAAGGCGGCGTGGGTAAAACTACATCTTGTGCTAATATTGGTCTTGCTCTAGGAAAAATGAATATTAAAACTTTAATAATTGATATGGATCCTATTGGGTCATTATCAAGCAATTTTTTATTATCCAATATCAATGGATCAAAACATTTATTAGAAAATAAAATATCAAGTTTTAAAGAAATTATTTCAAAGAATGTTTTTAATAATGTTGATGTTGTTCCGACAACTATTGATTTAAGTTTTATGTTTATGGATAATGATATTTTAAAATATGAAGAAACCTTAAAAGAAAACATTAAAAAATTAAAAGAAAAATATGACATTATTTTAATTGATGTTGCTTCAAGCTGAAGTAATTTAAATAGGATGGTATTATCAATTACTGATGCTTTACTATTACCTATTTTATGCACTCCATATGCAATTGATACTATTTCTAAAATCCTAAATATTATTAGAAGTGTACAAATCGAAAGAAATCCTAATTTAAAAATAGCTGGAGCATTTATTAATATGTTTGATAAAAGAAAAAATGATTCAATGGTCTATTTATCAGAACTAACAAAAATTTTTGGTAATAATCTTTATGATTCAATTATCCCAAATGATAGTTTGATTACAAAATTACAAAAAAACAATAAGTTTGTTGTTGAGTCATCGGCTTGAACGCCTTCAGCTATTAAATTTAGTGAATTAACAAAAGAAATTTATCAAAAATTAAAAAAATAAATATGAATAAAGTAAATTAAGCATTCACTTTAAATTCATTGAATAATAAAATAATTTCTTTTGCCTTTTTTGATAATACTAAATTGTTTAACAATTGTATTTTTATTTGTGAAAATTTTATTTTCTTCATTTTCTTTAACACCATTAATCATAATGGCATTTGATGAAATTAATTGTCTAGCTTCCCGATTAGAAGGAGCAATTTTTGCTCTTACTAATAATTCAACTAGTGAATATTGTCGGCTCTCTAATTGAACATTAGGAATAGTTTTAGATATTTGAATTAATTCTTGTTCATTTAAACTACTAAAATCATCATTAAATAATGCATTTGATATTTTGATTGATTGTTGATAAGCTGTTGTCCCATGGATATCAGATACAATAATTTGTGCTAATTTTTTTTGTGCCTCTCTTGCTCTTGGGTTTTGTTCAACTGCTTTTATAATCTCTTCAATTTCTTTTTTATCTAACATTGTTAATGTTTTTAACAACTTAATAACATCCTTATCTTCTTGATTAATTAAAAATTGATACATCTCATAAGCTGATGTTAGTGATTCATCAAGAAAAATAGCTCCTTTTTCAGATTTACCAAATTTTGTTCCGTTAGCTTTTAATAATAAATTAATAGTAATCCCACATGCGAGATTATCATCACCTATTACTTTTCGAATCATTTCACAACCTGTTGTAATATTACCTCATTGGTCACTCCCACCGACTTGGATTGCAATATTTTTTGTTTGATAATAAAATAAGAAGTCATATCCTTGAATTAAAGTATATGTAAATTCAGTAAATGAGATGCCATTTTCTAATCGATTGCTAATAGTTTCTTTTTCCAACATGTAATTTACATTAATTAATTTACCAACATCCCTTAAGAAATCTAAAAATAAGAAATTTTTAAAATGATCATAATTATCTAATACTTCTACTTGAGCTAATGTTTTCAATTGTTTAATAATATATTGTTTATTTTCATTAACTGACTTGATATCTAATAGATTTCGTTCACTAGATTTGCCAGATGGATCACCAATCATTCCAGTTGCGCCACCTACTAGAGCAAAGGTTGGAATTCCATATGCTTTAAATCTTTTAAGCATCATAATCATTACATAATTACCAAGATGAAGTGATTTAGCACTAGGATCAAAACCAATATAAACTCCTTTTTTGTGTTTTAAGGCTTTTAAAAGTTTATCTTCATTAGTAATATTATTTAATAATCCTCTTCATTTTAAGTCATCAATAATTTTATTATTCATTTTATATCCCTTATATTTTTTTAATATTTTAATTATA
>JAZOSV010000046.1:0-6305 GCA_045657345.1 Mycoplasma sp.
AGGTACAACTAAATATGACAAATTATGTTGAATTTCACAATAATAAAAGATTAACCAAAATAGATGGTAAATGATTTACACCTACTGAATATGAAAAAAATTTATATAATGAAAGTGGGCAATTTATTTAAAACTGTCTAATTGATATGTTAAAAGCTAATTATTTTTTTAGTAAAAAAATTTTGTTTCACAAGAAAATAAATACAATTAAAAACAAATGATTAAAAAATTATTTATTGTCTTTTTGTACTATTAGAAATATAACTATAAAAATATTAACAATTTTTATTAATACTTTGATATCATGTCTTTTATTTTTCCTGTTAAGAGAATGAGCGTTAAATCACTATGACCCTAATATTGTTTCTTTTAATTCTGGTGTTGCTTTCTCTTTTGCAAGTAATTGAAAGCCAGAATTAGTTTATTTTATAAAAATTTTTCCAACTATAATTTTTTTTCTATTATTTTTAATTTCCAATAATTGATATATTTACATTTTTTCCTATATTCTTTTTTTAAACTCTTTATTAAATATTATTGATAAAGCAATGATAGATAATTATTTATTTAATGGAATGATATATTCAAGAATAGATAGCGTTGTTGATTACATCCCTTTTCATGCTTTCAATTTTGTTTGTAATATAGCCGATATTTTCATTTGTACTAATTTTGTTTTTTTGATTATTGGTTTTGTTGTAAAAATAATAAAAGAATTCAAATCTCAAAAGGAAAAAGAAAATGAAGATTGTAGTAAATAATGATGGTGCCCGTTTAGATGTTTTCTTATCTAATAATTTAAAAATAACACGTAATAAAAGTTTAAAATTAATTAAAGAAAGTTTAGTTCTAGTAAATGATAGGATAATAACTAAAGCTGGTTATGTATTAAAGGTAAATGATCAAATTTTTATTATAGAAAAACCAAATGAAGAGTCAAATAAAAAAATAAAGTATGAAAAATTTAAATACAAGCTGAAAATAATTTATGAAGATGAATATCTTATGATTGTCTACAAACCTTCCAATATGTTATCTCATCAAACTATTTTTGAAGAAAAGAATTGTTTATATAATGCACTTGAATATTATTTTGAACAAAAACAAATTAATCAAAAGCCTTTATTAGTTCATCGTCTTGATAAAGATACATCTGGTTTAGTATTAGTGGCAAAAGAGGATAAAACGCTATTAGAATTACAAAAATTATTTGAAGAAAGAAAGATTATTAAAAAATATTATGCAATAGTTCATAATCAATTTAATGAAGAAAAAATCATAATAAATGTTCCAATTGCTAGAAGTCGATCAAATAAATTAAAAATGATAGCCACTGAAAAGGGGAAAAATGTGAAGTTTGCTATTACTGAAGTATCATTAATTAAAAATTTTAAACATTTTGCATTAATTGATATTTTATTAAAAACTGGCAGAACTCATCAAATTAGAGTTCACTTAAAATATATTAATCATTCAATCTTAAACGATCCTTTATATGGTGTTGATAAAGATACTACTTCATATGGTCAATTTTTAATGGCTTATTATTTAGAATTTGAACATCCTATAACAAAACAAAAAATTGTTAAAAAAATTGAAATGGATAAAGAATTTGTAGATATAATCAAAAAGTTAGAGAAGTATTAATCTATGTTTAAAATTTTATTAGATGTTATCCAAGAAGAGTGTTTTATTTATTTAATCAAAAATAAAAAAATTTTTGACAAAATTTCTTTTATTAATCAACAAAATTTATCCAATCATTTACCTCTATATATTAATTCATTATTGACTAGTAACAAAATTACCATAGAAGATATTAAATGTATTTTTTGAGTCTATGGTCCTGGTAAATTTTCATCTTGTAGAATAGTTAGTATTTTTATCAAAACAATAAAATTAGTCAAACCAGATATTAAAATTTATACAATTGATAAATTTTCTTATCTTGGCTGAAATGATAAATCATTAGTAATATTAAAATCTGATGGTGATAAATATTTTATTGCAAATGTCAAAAATCATGAATTATCTAATGAACCAATATTAATTAAAGAAAATGAGTTAAAATCATTTATTGAAAAACAAGATAAAAAAAATATTATTTATGATTTCAATAATGAACAATTAATTATTGATAGTTTAATTGCCTTTAAAGAAGTTGATGAAAATTTTGAATTAAAGTATTTTAAACCAGTATGTTAACAATTGAAAAAACTAATGATGTTCTTATAATTAATGAATTAGATCAACTTTGCTTTTTAGATCAATCATATAATATTAATACCTATAAAAATATGATTAAAAATCATTATTTCTATCTTATAAGGAAAGAGGATAAAATAATTGGTTTTTTTATTATATTAAATTTAGGAAAGGAAATTGAAATTATTAAAATAGGTATTAAAAATGAATGAAGAAGAAAAGGGTATGCTTTTAAAGCATTAAATATTTTTTTAACTACATATGACTTTAAAAAATGTTTTCTAGAAGTTTCAAAAAATAATATCAATGCTATTAATTTATATTTTAAATTAGGTTTTAAAAATGTAAGTACTAGAAAAAATTATTACCAAGATGGAAGTGATGCATTAAACTTTATCTACATTAAATCATAATTTATCTATAAATTCATTAGTTGTAATCTTTTTAGTTATTAGTTGATAAGCTAAAGTAAACAATGGGAAGAGATTAGATTTCTTTTTAATAATTTTATAAATAACTCCAATATTTTTAAGTCCTTCTATAGTATTTTTATTTTTATTAATTGCCTCATCTATACCTTTTGTTGCTATTAATTTTCCAAATTGAAAATTACGAGATTTTTCATCATTACATGTTAACAAAATATCACCTAAACCACAATACTCAAAAATTGTTTGAGGATTTAGTTTTTTGAATAAAAGAAAATTATGAATTTCTTTAATTCCCATAGCCATAATTACATATTTATAATTGCTAGAAACATTAGCATAATTTATTAATCCGCAAACAATTGCTAGACTGTTTTTTAATGCTGATAAATATGATGCTGCTTCAATATCTTTAATTGGTACTACTTTAAAATAATTGTTGGTAAAGGCTTTTTTAATTTTTAGTAACAAAGGTTTATTATGAGATACAACATTAACTACTGTTGGCACTCTATTAATTACATCTATAGCAAAAGATGGACCAATTAAGCTAACTACAGTACTATCTTTAATATAATTTTGAATAACTTTTAAATAATTATTATTTGTTCTTTGATCTAAACCTTTGCATGTATTAATGATAACCATATTCTCCCTATAATATGGTTTAATTTTTTTTAAAACATTTTCCATTTGATTTGATGGGGTACAAATCAAAATAAATTGAACATCTTTTATCAAATCTTTTAAATTTGTTGAAACTTCTTGTGGTGGATTTTTAAGTTTAATATTCTTAAAAAATTCTTTATTAAATCCTTGCTTCAAATCATTAACTTGTTTTTGTGAAATTCCAAACATTTTTACATATTGATGATTATCTAATAAAACACTAGCTAATGCTGTTCCTCAAGCGCCTGTGCCAATAATTAAAAATTTATTACTCATATTTTTCTCCTCTAACTCTGCTATTCTTATCTTTTCAATATAAAGTAATCGGTGTATTTTTTAAGTTAAAAGCGTCTCTTATCTTATTCTCAATATATCTTGCATATGAAAAATGTAAAGAATCAACATGACTACAAAATAATGTAAATGTGGGTATCCGTGATTTTACTTGAGTAGCATAGGTGATATTAATTCTTGCTCCTTTAAATAATGGTGCTTGTTGAAGCATTTGAGCTTGACCAATAACATCATTTAATATAGAAGTTGAAATCTTGATTTGTACTTCTTTTTGAACTAACTCAATAATTTTAAAAATTTGGTGAATTTTTTTATTTTCTAATGCTGAAACAAAAATAATTGGTGATCAAAATAAATGTTTAAATTTATTTCTTATTTGTTTTTTAATTTCTAATAGAGATTTATCTGTCTTGTCTTTTAATAAATCTATTTTATTAACTACAATAATAGTTGGAATATTAGCTTTTGATGCTAAACCGCCAATAACCTCATCTTGCTCAGTAAAATTCATAGATCCATCTAAAACTAATAAAATAATATTTGATTTAGCTATTGCTCCTTCAGCTCTTAAAACAGAATACTTTTCTATCCCCTGTATCTTTCCTTTTCTTCGTATCCCAGCAGTATCAATTAATGTAAATCATTTGTTGTAATATTTAAAATCAACATCTATGCTATCACGAGTAGTGCCTGCTTGGTCGCTTACAATTACTCGTTCCTCATTTAAGATACAATTAACTAGTGATGACTTGCCAACATTTGGTCTACCAATAATGCAAAATGTAGTATGATCTTTTTTTTGAATAATTTTATTTTTAAATTTTTTTATAACATTATCTAATAAATCTCCAATTCCAATTCCATGAGCTGATGATATTAAAATCGGATTGCCAAATCCTAAATTATAAAAAAAATTATCTTTTTCCTTAAATGATTCACACTTGTTAGCTGCTAGAATAATATTCTTGTTTTTAGCAATCTTTTTTAAAAGTTTAGCAATATAAATATCATCTTTATCAATTCCATTTTTACAACTAATTAAAAAAATGATTGTTTGTGCTTCCTCAATAGCTATTTGAACTTGATCATTAATATTTTTTTGTAGTGTAGCATTTTTTGTTGAAAATCCACCAGTATCAATCAACTGAAATTCTCTTGTTAATCATTTACCATAACCATAAATTCGATCCCTTGTTACACCAGGTGCATCATCAACAATTGATTTTTTATTTTGAATGATTCTATTAAATAAAGTAGATTTACCAACATTAGGTTTTCCGACAATTGCCACCACATCCATATAAATCCTCTAATACTTTAGAATAAATATGTATATAATATATCATTGTATTTGCGTTTTTTGTAGTAAAAATTACTTCGAGAAATTGGCATATCATAAACACTTAGTTTATCAATATAAACATTATGTAAAAAGCGATGAACATTATCATCAAGACTTGATAATAATTCTTCAATATAATTAACATAATTTTTCATCTTTATTATTTGCTCATTATTTGTTTCATCTAAGATATTTAGATATTTTAATTTTATTTTATATATTTGGTATTGATTAAATACTTGTTTAATTTTCTTTTCTTTAATTTTATTAGTTAATTCTTCCATAAAAATAACCAACATATTAAATATTAATTCAAAAAATAAATTTATTAAAGATGTGAATTTTTTAATAAAAAAATTTAATGATTGCTAAAATTAAAATAATTATGAAATACACAATTTTAACTAATAAGAAAAATAAAATAAACATAGAATTTAGCAAAAAACTTAGGGAAATTTTGAAAAAACATACTTATGTGAAAAAAAATTTTGAATATGTTTTCATCATAGGTGGTGATGGTACATTTTTATCCTTTGCACAAGAATTATTGGAAAAGGATGTAAAAATTATTTTTATTAATTCAGGAAAATTAGGTTTCTATAGTTATATTAATAATCCAGGTAAATTATTAGAAGAAGAAGTTTTTAGCGACAAATACTATATTAATATTGATGTTTTAAATGTAAAATACAATAAAAGGACATATCAATGTATAAATGATTTTTCATTATATTCTAATTACACAACTTATATTAAAACTTTTATTAATAATGTAAACTTGCAATCTTTTCATGGAAATGGGGTTTTAATTTCTACTCCTTTTGGTTCAACAGCTAGAAATAAATCATTAAAAGGGGCAATCATGTTACCAAATACTGAGTTATTATCCATTATGGAAATTGAACCAATTAATAATCGATTTTATTCATCATTAATTTCACCAATTATTTTTAAAAATAATAATAAAATAAGAATTGAAAGTGAATGCTTTAACAAATGATGAATATTATTAGATGGTAGGCAATTAGAATTTAATGAGAAAAAAACTAAAATTGATGTTTGACATTCAAAATCAAAATGTAAATTACTAATTAAAATAAATGATAGTGATTGAATTAGAAAATTAAATTACGCTTTCATTACAAAGTAAGGTAGAGAATAATGAGCACTTATCAAAAAATTAAAAAAAATACAATTAATTCAAAGCAAAGTGAACAAAAAAAATCTAATAATAAAGAAAATGCTAAAGCGGAACTAGCAAAGAATGATGAAAATAAAAAATCTCATAAAACATTAAAAGAGTTAGATAAAAAAACAAAAAGGAAAGTAATTTTATACATTGTAATTACTTTCGGTATTTTTTATTT
>JAZOSV010000047.1:0-2183 GCA_045657345.1 Mycoplasma sp.
CACTTTTTTAAAATCTTAAATCTTAAAGCTAAAAATTCTTTTTCATTTACTTGACTATGAAAATTAATCAGAATTTTTTTAGTTCATTTATTAATGTCTCATAAATCAAAAGATCGATTTGAACTAGATAATTTTGATTCTAAATCAGCTAATTTATCTTTGTTATATTCTCTAATTAAAAAATTTTTACTTATCATTTCTATATTATTATAAAATTTTAGTTTTAAAAATGTAATAAATATGTTAAGTAAAAATACTTGACAGGTTACCATTTTTATATATAATTAATTTGTTTTAAAAGGAGGATATCTTGGTTAAATTAAGATTAACAAGAATTGGTAGACATAAAAGGGCTTTTTTCCGTTTAGTTGCTACTGATTCAAGAAATAATGTTAATGGTGGTTATATAGAGCTTTTAGGTAGTTATGATCCGCTATCAGGTGAAATTAAATTACAAAAAGAAAATATCATCAATTGACTAAATAAGGGTGCTCAACCATCTGAAACAGTTAAAAATATTTTAAAATCCAATGGTGTTTGAAAAGAATTTGTATCTAGTAAAAAAACACATAAACCAAAATCAAAGGGTTTAAATAAGGTTAAAAAAAGTTCGGATAAAAATAGCAATAAAAGTAAAAAAGAAAAAACTACAAAAAAATAAAAATGAAAATATCCATTCTAACTTTATTTAAAGATGTTTGTGAAAGTTATATTAACAGTTCAATAATAAAACGAGCAATTAATAAAAATTTGATTGAAATAGAAATTATTGATATTAGAAAATTTAGCGAAAATAAACACAATAAAGTTGATGACTATGCTTTTGGTGGTTCACCTGGTATAGTGATGAAGTTAGAACCAATTGTTAATGCAATCAATAGTATTAAACAAACAAACAGTAAAATCATTTTGACCTCTCCTAGTGGAGAACAATTAACACAAAGTAAGTTATTAAATTTATCAAAAGAACAACATTTAATAATTATTGCAGGTCATTATGAGGGTGTTGATGCAAGAATTAGTAATTTTATTAATGAAACTATTTCTATTGGAGATTATGTATTAACTGGCGGAGAATTGGCAGCATTAATTATTGCAGATGGTGTTAGTAGATTGGTGCCAAATGTAATTAACAAGGAAAGTTTAGCTAATGAATCTTTTAATCAATATCTACTAGATTTTCCAGTTTATACACGACCTGCTGATTATAAGGGTTTAAAAGTACCAGAAATACTCTTGTCAGGTAATCATGAAAAAATTAAAGAATACCAAAGAGAAGAACAAATAAGAATAACTAAAGTAAAAAGACCTGATTTGTATCAAAAATTTTTAGAAAGGAACAAAAATGAAAATTAATATTCAAAAAACATTAAATGATGTGCAAGCCACACAATTAAAAAAAGATATTCCTAATTTTAATTCTGGTGATACTGTGGTGGTTTCATTAAAGATTATTGAAAATAATAAGGCTAGAATTCAAAAATTTGAAGGCATTGTTCTTAGAAGAAAAGGATCTGGCTTATCAGAATCATTTATATTAAGAAAAGAATCTAATGGAACCTGAGTCGAAGAATCTTTTTTAATTCATTCTCCATTAATCAGTAAAATTGAATTAAAAAGAAAAGGTAAAGTTCGTCGAGCATATATTTCTTATATGAGAAAACGATCTGGAAAATCTGCTAGAATTCAAGAAGACAAAAATTAATATTTAATTATGTACCAACATTTTTTTCCAGCAATTTTAATCTCCTTTTTATTTATATTAGGATATTTTTTTCTATGTTTCTTTGTAATAGAACATATTTTGCTTGGAAATAAAATTAAAAAATCATTATCAAATAAAAAAATAATTATATTTGTTTATGAGATTTTGTTAGGAATAGCAATCTCATCATTCGCTTATTTTATTTTGCAATGAGAACAATATAATATCCTTATTTTATTATTTATACCTATGTTATATCTATTTGCCTATCATTTCAGTTATAGGATTTCAACTGGCATCTTCATTAATTTAGCTATTGTTTTAGGCTTAATTTATAACATTAATAAAAATATAAACTTATTAATTGTTAACTATATTTTGTTAGATTTATTATTTTTAGCATCTATTAGTTTTAATTATATTAAATGAAAACAAAATTATTTTTATATTAGTCTCTTATTAGTATCTTATATTATAT
>JAZOSV010000048.1:0-2237 GCA_045657345.1 Mycoplasma sp.
ATTTTAAATTTTTTTTACAGTTTAAATTTCGTTTCGATGAAAATTCAATCTGATTTTTAATTTAAAAAACTCTGCTTTAAAACATTAACAATGCATATAAGGCAATCATGAATAATTTCATTTGAGTGATATATTCCCATGCAAATTTAATTTGATTTTTATAAATGATAACGTTAATGTTAAAGTTCATTCGATTAAACTGATGATGGTTTTGGAAGTGTTATTTTAAATGGAGGTTATATGTTTTTTAATTGATTTTGTGAGCTCTTTTCTTTGAGGAAATTGGTCTTTAGGGATGTTTGTTTTAAATTCCCATGGGGTTTTGTAAAAAAAGTGAATGCGAATAAATATGGCTTTTTTAAAATCATTTTTTTTTAATCTAAAGAGTGTTGGCAGAAATTATTTAATTTTGAACATTTTTAATTTCTCCTTTTTTTGATTTTGATAACCTGGTTTTTTTAAGTTTGTGATATGAACTGTATTGCACTTATAATTGAATATAAATCCATTTTATTCTCTTTAATGAGATTAAATAGTCTTATTAGGTTGTAAGATGCTACAATTGTGAACATTAGATTCTGTACTCTTTTTAAGCCAATTATGGGAATGTAATCGTAGTGATAAATTCTTTTGAAAGTTCCGTTGTGTGCTTCTACTGTCTTTGAGCGTAGTTTATAGTCTTTTATTCCGTCTTTAGTGGACATTAATCGTTCTACTTTGTATGTAACTTCGTGAACGTATCTTGTTATTGTTCTGTGGTTGGTTGTGTAGCAGGTTCCTTTGTATTTGCAATTTTTGCAGGCTTGATAGTTTGAATAGACTAATTTGATTTTATTTCCCCCTCCTTTTTCTTGTGGAGCACGATATGCTCCATCAAGGGTTAATTCTTCATTATTTGGACAAATGAAAACATTTTTATATTCATCAAAAACAAAATAATCTATAGCAAATGGATTGTCAGGTAGATTACCTGAATTCTCTCTATTTTGCTGTTTTGTTGGAATTAAAGCAGTTACTCCTAATGAATCTAGATAATTCAAATTTGCTAGTGTTGAATAGATTGTATCCGCGCTAATTTTTTGGGGTTTAATTTGTAAATTAACGAGGATTTGATTCATTAATGCAGGAATTTGATAGTGATCCGTGGGATTTTGAACTGCATTAACTCCACATATTAACTTCGATTTCGTATCAGTGCCCAACTGAATGTTAAATGAAAATTTAGGATATTTCTGACCATTATCTTTAGTTTTCATGAGTCGAGCATCATAATCGTTTAAAGCAAGCGACACCTGGCCAGAATAATCCAACAAATGTCGCCAATAAAAAAGAATATCAACTTTTTCTTCATCCGATTTTGATTTATCCTCTAAAAATTTTCGTGCTGTTCTTCTAAGCTTTTTTATTTCTTCTTTTGATAATTTTTCAACCATATAATGCTTTATTAATAAACTAATGTCTTTTTCTTTAATTATATTGAAAGGCGAATTGTAAGCACCTTTAATTGTTCCGTCGATTGCAATATGTTCAAAATCAGTTAAACCAATCCTATTGGCCACAATTAAGATAAAACTCATGATTAACTGGTAAATCGGTTGAAAATACTTACAGTAATCCCGTATTGTCCTATCACTTGGTTCAATGCCATGCGAAATCCAATTATACAAATGATTATACTTTGCATTGTAAGCCAATTCCACAGTGCTTGTTATTTTATTCATATATCCATAAAAAATTAGTTTTATCATATCTTTAAGGTTAAAAGGAGGTTTTCCCACTTTGGAAGTTTTTCGTTCAATTTTAAAGAAATTGAAAGTACCATCAACGATTGTTGATGCAAGGTACATAAGTTGAAATTCTTCCTCCATTTCATCAATTTCCCTACTTTTATCACTCAAAATATTGTTATTCCAAATCATGTCAATCAGAAACTCCTATATTCAATTGAATAATTATAGAATTAACTATAATTACTTATATATTTGTTATTTCTAATATAAATAGATTTTAATAACTTTTATTAAGAATAATAAGTTAAAAATTATTAAAATTAAATATTGACAATTATTATAAATTATTGAACTAAATTACTGGTTAGGGCGAAGTTAATTTAAAAAATAGCGACATATCATTGAAAAAAATTTTTACATTTTATACTTGAACATAATTTAGAAAAAAATAGAAAAATTAGTTAAAAAGTGAACAGTTATTAAAACTCAATAATTTCTGCCAACACT
>JAZOSV010000049.1:0-8894 GCA_045657345.1 Mycoplasma sp.
TATTGTTTTGCTTTATCTAATGTTGAAACATCAACTTTTTCTTTCTTATTCAGTAAAAAATATTTTTTTTGTTTAAAATACATAATGTCCACTCAAAAGTAGTGTTTTTGAAGTGGACTAAAATCCCCTAAGGTCCTTTTGGGGGATTTTTTCGTCTACCCCACAGATACATTATATAGGGGTGTCCAAAAAGATGGGTATAAAAACATATCTAAAAGAGAGATTTTAAACTTAATTAAGCAATATAATATAAATGAAGCATCTAAAAAAGAATGTTTAGATGGATCAATTGAAGTAAATATTAAATTTGGTAACCAAACAATGAACAAGCAACCAACAATAAGAGAATTAATATTAAATATATCTGGTGAAGTTAAAGAAATGAAATCAGAGATTAAACAAATTAATGGCCGATTAGACAAAATTGAAGTTAGATTAGAACATGTAGAAGAAGATATTAGACAAATCAAAAATTGTCCTACTATCAAAAAAGAATTAAGTCTATAAACTAATATCTACTTATTTTTTAAAATTTTACAAAAATCTAAAATGTTTTCACCTTAGTTATATATGAGGTGAAAATATGCAAACATTAAAAAGAACTTACCTCATGATTTTAAAATTAATTTAAAATATTTAATTTATAGTTAGTAACAATTAATTTATCTAATAATTTAAAGTGCTTTTATTTTATAAAATACTATTTAACAAAAAATTTGATGATTTTTAAATATTTTTTTATTTTATTTAATTGGACTCCATTATTTATAAACTTAATTTTAAAGTCCTTTTTAGATTTATTTATTACAACTGGTTTTCTATATGAAAGAGAATCAAAACTATACTTACCGTGATAACTACCAAAACCACTGTTTTTGACCCCGCCAAATGGTAAGTTATGATTCAAGATATGAGTTATAGAATCATTAATACAATATCCACCAGCATTAATATTATTAATAAATTTTTGAAAGTCAGATTTGTTTTTAGTATATAAATATGCTGCTAATGGACTATTATCAATTGAATTAGCATCAGATAAATATTCAATTAAATTATCACCTTGCTTTTTATAAATGAAAATTAAAGGACCAAAAATTTCACCATATTGTTTAATATCATTTAAGTTTTTTACTCTAATAATAGTTGGCTCAATAATTAATGTTTTTTTATCATACTGCCCACCATAAATGATATTTGCTTGTTGCTGTTTTAAAATATTGACTAAATGATCAAAACTTTTCTGATTAATAATTTTAGGAATATTTTTATTTTCGATTGGATCAGGATATTGTTTTTTAATCTCATTAATTAAATTAGTCTCAAAATTTTTAATATCACTATTGTAAAGTATATGGTTAATAGTTACACAAGTTTGTCCAGCATTTAGAAATTTTGATCAAACAATTCGTTGATAAATGTTATTGGTTTCATGTAAGATTAAACAAGGTGATTGACCTCCTAATTCTGTAATATAATCAATTTTATTTTCAACACATTTGTTTGCAATTTGTTTTCCCACTGCACTACTCCCAGTAAAGAAAACAAAATCAGGTTGATAGTCAAATAATTCATCATAATTTTTAATCATGTTTTGATCTATAAAACCAATATGATAATCACTAAAAGAACTCTTAATGATTTGTTTAACTACCTTATTAATATTTGGAGTTGAAGAAGACATCTTTATAATAGCTTGATTACCTGCGCTAACAATTCCAATTAATGGCATAAAACACAAGTTGAAAGGATAATTAAAAGGAACAATTAACAATACCTTACCACGAGGAATATGGTGAACAAAAGAATCACATTTAAAAGTTTGATATGTTGATTTAACCTTTTTTGATTTTAGTCATTTTTTTAAATTTTTAATATGATAATCAATTTCTTCTAATACCTCATTAATTTCACATAGATATGTTTCCTTAAAACTTTTGTTCAAATCTTTAAACAAAGCTTTTTCAATTTCTTTTTCATAAAATAAAATATTATGTTTAACCTTTTTTAAACAAGCTATTCTAAATGAGGCAGTTTGTTCAATTTTAGTATTTGTATGTAGTTGGTTAAAATCTTTGACTTTCATATTTATTTCTTATTTCTTTTAACTGCATTAGTTGTAATTCAATTTGTAAGAAGACTAATGGAATTTTCCTTTCTTTCATCCCAAGGAATTATAATATCAACATCAAATTTAAGAGGTTCAATGTAAAACTTATACATTGGTTTAACAATACATCTCCATTTAGAAATTACATTGTCTATATCTCGTCCTCGTTCATGAATATCTCTTAAAATTCTACGGATAAAACATTCATCTAATTCAGTTTCTACAAAAACAGTTAAATCAGCAAGCTCCCTTATTTGTTTATCATATAAGGTAAATAAACCTTCAAAAATTATTAAATCAACATCTTTAGCAATTACTGATACTTCATTAGTTATTTTGCTAATATTAAAATCATATTTATATATAGTTACTTCTTTATCAGTATTTATTAAACGATCCAATGTCTTTCTAATCAATTTTCAGTTAAATGCATCAGGATGGTCATAATTAAAAATACCATTTAACTTAGGAATCAATTTCTTTTCATTATAAAAATCATCTTGGGAAATAATTACAACCTTAACATTTTTAGGTACATTATTAGCAAGTCTTTTACTTAGTGTAGTTTTTCCAGAGCCTGATGGACCTGACACTAATATTAAAATTGGACGCCTATTATTTTTCATAATTTAAAATTAAATAAATTTTATCAATAAATTTTAAAAATAAAAAAGTTTATTAAAGTTTTTCATTTAAAAAATCAATAATTTGATCAATTAAATAGCTTGGTGTAGAAGCGCCAGCTGTAATGGCACATTTATTTTTATTTTTAAATCATGATAGATTAATATCTTCTATTTTTGAAACTAAGTAGCTGTCAACTTTTTCACTAGCAATTTTTAATAATTCATTACAATTACTTGACCTTTTATCTCCTATAATAATACAAATATCAATGTCTTTATCCATATTGATAACTGCTAATTGACGCTGGTTAGTAGCATCACAAATATCATTTTGAAATTGAACATTAGGAAATTTTGAATTTATTTTTTTAAAAAGATTTTCTAAGAAATAGATGCCTAATGTTGTTTGATTGGTACAAAAAATTTTTTTATGTTGTTTTAATGATAAATTTTCAATATCACTCTCAGATTCAATTAACTTAATATTTGGTGATAATGACTTAATTGCTAATGTTTCAGGATGGTTTTTTTTACCTATAAAAATAATTTCATAACCATCCTTTATCTTTTCATTAATAATGTAATGACTTTTATAGACATATTTACAAGTTAAATCAAAAATCTTAAAACCTTTTTGCTTAGCTAAACTAATTGTTTGTTGATCAGTTCCGTGAGCTGATAATAATAAAATGTCATTTTCAGTATTTTTTTCCAATGATTTTATTAATTCAAATCTTGATTTTTGTTTATCATCTAAAATAATTAAGCCAAGTGATTTAAATTCATCAATAATAGATTGATTATGTACAAGTCAACCCAACATGTATATTTTTTTATTTGGATTTTGTTCAATAATTTTTTTTGTCTGATAATATGCAAAAGCAACACCAAAACAAAATCCTTGAGGCATCAATTTAATGATCTTCATTTTGATTTTCTTCCATCATCAAATTATCTAGCGAATCTTTAGCATTTTTCAATTGTTCTTCATATAATTTTAATTTTGCTTTTTCTTGATCAACTTTATGCTTTGGGGCCTTAGTGATAAAGTTATTATTTTTTAAAATTAAATGAGAACGTTCAATTTCTCGATTTAATTTTTCTATCAAAATATTTATTTTTTCTATCTCTTTAGTTTTATTTTTTTTAAATGGAATTTCAATTATGAAATTTTTAATTACCTCAGTTATTTTGCTACCGACAATAGCAACATTAGTAATACTAACAATTTCACAATTTACAATTATCAAATATTCATTAAAAAAATCTTTTGCACTATCTAATAATTTAATAGAATTTTTAGTCAAAATATTAATTGATAATTTTTGACTATTTACAATATTGTTTTGTAATCTATTTCTACGAATACAATTAATAATTGCAATTAAATTTTCAACTTGATTTTCTCTTGGTAAATTATTAATTTTATTTGGTCATTTTTCCTTTAATATTGATATTTTCTTATCTGGGAACAATTGATAGATTTCTTCAGTAATAAATGGACATTGAGGATGTAACATTATTAGAATATTTTTAAGAATTAATAACATTGTTGCAATTACATCATTAGCATGCTGTTTATTATTAATTAAAACTTTTGCAAATTCTAAAAAAATATTACAAAAATCATTTCAAATAAAATCATATAAATATTTTGTAGCAATAACAAAATTATACTCATCCATATTCTTATTTACTTTTTCTATAACCTTATTCATCTTATTTAAAATCCAAATACATATTTTAGGTAATTTTTGAATATGTAATTTATACTTAGTGTTATGATGAACATGACTAAAAACAAAACGAGCAGAGTTTCATAATTTATTTAAAAAATTTCAATTATTTTTTATTTTTTCAATTGAGAAGTTTAAATCTTCACCCATTGTAGATGTAGAGGTTAAAAATAATCTTAAAGTATCAGCACCATATTGTTTAATAATTTCATTTGGCTCAATTCCATTACCTAATGATTTAGACATTTTTCTACCTTGATTATCTCTAATTAATCCATGAATATAAACATTATTAAATGGAGTTTTATTAGTAAAATAAGTTGATAGCATCATCATTCTTGAAACTCAAAAAAAGATAATATCATAACCAGTAACTAGAATGTTTGTTGGGAAAAATTCATCAAATAATTTAGATTTATTATTTCAATCAAGACAAATCAGTGGCCAAAGACTTGAGGAGAATCAAGTATCAAGTACATCCTTATCTTGAATTCAATTTGATGATTTTTCTGGTAATTGTGATTTTTCACCTACAAAAATTTGATTAGTAACCTTATGATATCAAACTGGAATTTGATGTCCTCATCATAATTGACGACTAATACATCAATCATCAATATTTTCTAATCAAGTTAAAAGGGTTTTTTCGAATCTTTTTGGTAAAAAGCTAGTTGAATCATGATTATGTTTTTTTTGATTAGAAATAACCTTCTTTGCCAATGGCTTCATTTTCATAAATCATTGCTTAGAAAAGTAGGGTTCAACAATTTCCCCAGTTCTTTCACTGTGTCCTATTTGTGTTTCATAATTTTCATCGATCTTGGCAATAAAATCATTTTCATTTAATTTTTCAACTACCTTTTTACGACACTCTAGACGATCTAATCCTTGAAACTCATTACATAATTCATTCATAGTGCCATCAGGATTCATAATATTAATTTTTTTCAAATTATGTTTATTTGCTAACTCATAATCATTAAAATCATGAGCAGGGGTACATTTCATAGCTCCTGATCCAAAATCTATCTTGATAGATTTATCAGCAATAATTTTTAACTCTTGACCATTAATAGGATTAATGACACTTTCTCCAATATATTTTTTATATCTTTTATCATTAGAATTTACAAAAATACAAACATCACCAAACATTGTTTCAGGTCTAATAGTAGCTACCTCAATATATTTTTTACTCTTTTTTGCAAAATAATATTTTAAATAATATAAAGGAACTTTTTTATTGGAATGGATTACCTCAATATCACTAATAGCTGTTTGTAATTTAATATCTCAATTTACTAATTTTAAACCTTTATAAATTAGATTGTTATTGTATAACTCAATAAAAACTTTATTAACAATATTGTTTGCTTGCTTATCTAAAGTAAATTTTAAATGACTATATTCTAATGATAAACCTAATGCTGCTCATTGTTGCATAATAAAGTCAGCATTTTTATCTTTTCATATATTAATATTCTTAATAAAATCTTGACGTGTTGTTGTAGTACGTGGTGGTAAATTATTTTTTCTTAAATATTCCTCATATTTTGTTTGTGTAGCAATACCTGCATGATCAAAACCAGGAATTCATAATGTCTTGTAACCTTTAATTCTTTTATATCTAATAATAGTATCTTGAATGGATGCATCTCAAGCATGACCTAAATGCAAAATACCAGTGACATTTGGTGGTGGCAAAATAATACAAAAAGGCTTCCCATTCTGATTAGGCTTAAAAAGTTTTTTTGTAGTTCAAAA
This sequence comes from Mycoplasma sp., assembly GCA_045657345.1. Taxonomy (GTDB): domain Bacteria; phylum Bacillota_I; class Bacilli_A; order Mycoplasmatales; family Mycoplasmoidaceae; genus Mycoplasma_L. The sequence continues at coordinate 6,237 of JAZOSV010000049.1, forward strand.
ATTATATTTGTCTTTTTCAACAATTTGATGATTATATTTTTTTTCCAAACTCTTAATCATACTAGCCTTTATTTACTTGCTTCAATCATCTTATTAACTAAAAAAGTTATGTTGGTTCTTTTGGTAGCACTAACAATTATAATTTTACTTGCTTCAATTGAAAAAAAGTTTAAAATTTTCTGAATTTGATTTTTATAATTTCCGCTTTGTTTATCTACCTTATTTAAAACAATATAATGGGTAGCTCGTTGCTTCTGAAAAAAAGTAGCCATTTGTTGGTCAAGATTAGTAATGACATTAATATCACATATTTGAAAGACAGCTTTTAGATTTTTTGATTTTTGTAAATACATTTCAACTAAATTAACTAAATAATCTTGTTTTGATTTACTAACATTTGCATAACCATATCCAGGTAAATCAACTAATCTAAATCTTTTACAATCATAATAATTTATCAATTGAGTATAACCGGGTTTTGATGATACCTTGGCAATATTTTGCTTACAAATAGCATTTACAATTGATGATTTTCCGACATTTGAACGACCAATTAAACAAATTTCAGGAATATTATCTATTATTAAATCTTGAACACTTGATGCCGATTTGATAAAAGCCATTAATCAGAATTCTTTATTACCCTATTATATATTTCATTAACTTGTTTTTCTGATGGTTGTCTACCTACTTGTCGATAAATCATTCTAATTGTATCCTTACTAATAGGCGGATTCTTCTTTAATTGTCTTTTAAAAATTTTAGTAGCCACATAATAACCAATTGCTGCCCCAACAATAAGAGAAATTGGAATTCCTAAACCTAGAGCTAAACCTAATGCTAAAGCCATAAAATCTCCTACGTAAATTTAAAATTGAAAAAAGTTTTTGATATCAAGTCATATATCTTTTGGATCGCTGAATTGTCAATCACTAGCAAATCCTCAAATAAGTAATAATATCAATAATAATACAAGTATAACAGTTAAGATTACAATCATAGTTACAAATAATGGAGAATACTTAGGCATTAATTGATGAATGTTTTCTCTAATTTCTTGTTTTGATTTTTGTTTTTCAAATGGGTCTAATATTAATGCAGATTCAGGTTGAATAAGATTAGTTGAATTAACATCTTGTTGTAAATGCTCTTGTTGCATTTTAGTATTGGTTGGAACTGCTTGTTTTTGAATAATAGGTGCATTTGTTTGATTATTATTAGTAACAAAAACAGGTGGTTGTGGAGGTAAAGGTGGAGGAACACTTCTACTCGGAGATAAATCAAGTTTTGGTTCAACCATATCAGGAACGGTTCTAGTTAAATTTTCCCTTCTTGGTTTTGATTGTTCAAATGTATCTCTATATTCATGAGCACTGATGTCATTTGTTTTTAATGGTTGCTTAATAAAATCTTTATTATCAGAAAAACGTTCTCTTTGTTGAATTGGAGTTCTATCAATTTTTAAATTTAATCGCTTTTGATCATCTTCTTCCATTAATTTAGATTTAACTAATAAGTTGCTAGTTTTACCCTTAAATTCTCCATTTTGGAAAACTAATGGTACACTTTCTAAAACTTCATTTTCTTTTTTAATAGCTGCTTGACGTTTATGATTATCTTTAATTTTCTTTAAAGCAATTATTCTTTCACGTCTTTCTTTCAAAACTTGATAATAATCTCTTAAAGACTCTCTTTCTTGCTTTAACTCCGAAAGATCTTTTTTAATGTTTATTATTTCATTATCAGCTTTATTTGTTTTTGAATCCATGGAAAAAACCTACATAATTATCTTCAAAAATGTCAATCTGAACTAATACCAAGAATAATGATTACTATTAAAGCGATTAGCAAAAGACCAATTATCAAAGTAACTGTTGCAAAAATTATTTTTCTTTTTCTCAATTTTCCATCTTTTGATACATCATTTTCATTATTGCTATCACTTACATTTGTGTTTATGTTTTCACTAGTTTTTTCTAATTTAACTTGAGATTTTGGTTCAGGTCTTGGTGTTGGTTTTGGTGGCACACTTTTACTTGCTTGTTCATCTTTGTCTTGATAAAGGAACATAGGTTTACTTGGTTTATTTTCTTCTTTTTTAGAAGTAACACTACTTTTTCTTTTATTTTTCTTTGATGAACTACTTTTAACAGTACTTTTTTTAGTTTTTGGTTTATTTGATTTTGTGCCTTGACCTTCAACTAATAGAAAAGAATCCTTTCTATCTTTAGCAATTTCAATCTTTTTTTCTTCTTCCTTAATTAATCTTAAAATTTCACTTCGTGATAATTTTTTAGTAGCCATTTTATTCTCCTACATAATACTATAATTTACTCAAATATATATTATATTATAAAAACATATGTTTTTTTATTAATTCTACTATTATTTAAAAACCTATCTTGTTCAAAAGGCATATAACATATGGAAAAATCTCTAGTATTAACACATTAGGAGATTTTTTATAACTAGCTCTACTTTTACAAAAAGATGGTGTTTTAAGTAATAAGTTTTATTAATATGTTTAAATCACCATCTTTCCGGACTGGCTAGTAAAATTAAGTTGGACAATAAAAAATCCCACCAAATATAATTGGTAGGATTAGTCCACTTATTTTTAAACACTTCCGAAAGGGACCTATATGTATTTTAAACATA
>JAZOSV010000050.1:0-10294 GCA_045657345.1 Mycoplasma sp.
CAAAAGATGCATTAGTTAATGAATTAGTTAATATTTTAAATAATTTGAAAACACCAACTGCTACTTGAACAGGTCTTCCACAAACTTATTTACCAGAAGGTGGTAATTTTAATAGTTCTAATATCAACATAAATAAAGATCGAATTAAATTACCTAATTTTTCTAATAGTGTTTTAGAGTATACTATTCCTAGCTTTAGTTTAGGTAAAGCTTCTATTCCACAAATTGATATTAAAGTTAATAATCCAGAAAACTCATCAACAAATGCTACTATTACTGAGGCTAAGAATTCTCCTAATGTATTAGCTATTGTGTTAGGAACGCTTGGAGGATTAGTTCTACTAATTTTATTGATTATATTGATTGTATTTTTAATGAAACGAAGAAATAAATACCATAATCCATATTATGATTTTTAATGATTAAAACAAAAAAGATTATGTTGAGAGGGAATGATAATTATGAGAACATTTTTCAAGAAAAACAAAAAAATAACAATAGCTGCAGCAGTTGCTATAGTAGCTCTTGTGCCTACAATTACATTACCTATTATTTTAACTAAAAAAACTGAATTGCAAAAAAATATTTCTATCTCTCCTACATTACCTGATAGCAATTCTGAAACAGATAAATTAGGAAAAAATTTTGCTTTGAAAACTGATATTGGTGAAACATTGTGATTTTATAATGCAAATGATGCTGTTGATTTTATTTTAGGTAATGCTAAATACAATAATGAATACTCTGGAAATAGTGTTTCACACCAAACCTATATTGGTGATATAGACAAATCAATAATTGATTATCAAAATGGAATAATTAGTTTAGATAATTTATATAAATATAATAAAAATAATGTTTATGATGCCTATAAGACAATTAGTGGTTCATACGTTCCAGATCCTTATGAAGCTGCTAGGTCATATTTGCAAAATTATCGTACTTTATATCAAGACGACAATGGTGATTTACACGAAAGACAATCTGATGCTATTAGAATAAATAAGGAAATAGCGGAAAATCAAATGGTTATTGGTGTTCAATATTATGAAATTTATGACAAAAAATTAAATAAGACTTTTCAAATTAATCCATTAAATTATCAAGATATTGAAACATTCAAAAAAATAGCAATACGTAATCTTGGAGATGATGGTTTTGATATTTTACAATTATTTGGTACATCAGATAAATTTGTTCCAGCAAATGCTTTTTTTAACCAAAATTTAAGTTCATTAGATATAGTATATGATTTATTGAAAATTTTTGCTAATGCAATGGATAAGGTTAAATATAATCTTGATGTATCCTTGCAAAATTCCACTAGTACAGTAAGATCAAATGGTTACTTAAGAGTATACTGTACTGGAAGAGACTATTATGGAAATTATTATTATTATCATAAATGAGAATATGGAGATAACTATCAAGTTAATGCAAATTTAGGATATCAAGTATATGTTTGAGATGATAGTAAGAATGATTATGTTGCACAAAATGGAATTTCATTCAAAAATTTATCATATGACGAATTACAAAATGAAGCTAATATTTTTATTAATAGAAATGCTTTTCTTGGGGAAGCGGATATAAGAAAAAATAATAGAAAAGGCTACTTCTATTCTGGAAAAAACCTTGCAACTCAATACTATTTTGAGGATTTCAATGGTTACACATACATTTTAAATACTAAAAATAAAAAGGTTTGTTTTAAGCCTATTGTTCCTTCTAAAGCAGAGGGATATCAATATGGACATGTTTTAAGTTTAATGGATGCTTCTGATAAAAATAAAAGGATTTCTACTTTTAATACAAACATTTCAGCCAACTATGATTCTTTAAATTTAAATACACTAAAAAAAGAAGTAAAAAATGTTATTTTTAAATCATTTCTTAAATCAAATAATTTTGCTCAATATCTAATTGAATTAAATAATGAAGATGCTTCAAGTTTAATTAATTTTTTAGATAAAGAAATTACAAATCTAGCTAGTAAATTAGTTCAAAGTTTTTGCTTTTCACTTGATAATGGAACAAATATTGAAACTGATGAAGATTTTAATAGTATTACTAGAAATATAGCAGATAATTTTATTGATATTGAACAAAACGCAAAAGCAAATAGATTGAATAGTTTTAAAAATGTTTGATGATTTAAGGGAATGAACAATTCTAAGGTATTTGAGACATTAAATCAATCAATTCTTAATATCTTGAATGCTTTATATTCAAAAAAAGAAGTAAACCAAAATATTGCCATTACTTACAACAATGTTCCAGTTTTTTTAGTTGAAGATCTTGATAAAAAATTAAGCATAAATAATAAATCAACTATTATTAACAAATTAAAAAAATGAGCTGATGGTAATGAATATGATGGTAATTATCTAGTAAACATTAGTTCTCAAATTAGATATGATTCAATTATTAAAAATTTTTCAATGTCAAAAGATAATTTTTCAATTACTGAGTTTGATACAGATTCTCCATCAATAATTCCAACATTAAAAAATAGTGATCTATTCACTAACTCTGAAATAAATAAATTCCAACATTTATTGTTATCTTCTTTAGATGATCCACAACTATTCAAAAATGACACAGGAATTGAATCAGCTATCAATTTATACAATGATAATATTAGAAAAATTACAACTCTTCCTAATGCAGAAATTTATATAAATAAGATTGATAAGGATACATTAGTTGATTCAAAAAATGTTTTAAGATTATATAAGGAAACCGATTTTTTAGGTGATTTTGAATCTAATCCGCTTCCTGTTAGATATGGAGAATTAAAATCATATACTGGTATATTTAATCCTTCAGTTGCAGATAAAATTCTATTTACCTATCAAAGTGAAAAGGAAGCAAGTATTAAATATAAAGATCCTAAAGAAGTTCCAATAGTAGATATAAATGGTAAAAGTTATTATTTAGCTCATATTGCAAATGGTCCTAATTCAGCAATAATAACTGGAAACTTTGAGCAGTTAGTTAATAATGCGACAAATAGTATTGTTTCCAAACTTAAACCTAGTGATGATTATGTGTTCTATGAAGATGACTCAACTGGTACATTAAATCTCATAAAAAATAATAAACATACCGTTTCTACCTTAAATTTAAATGGAAAATTATACAAGAAATATTGGCCTAGTGGTTTAGTTAACTTTGATGTTTTAAATTTTACAAATTATAAGAGTTTATGTGAATATGTAAGAATTCTTGTAGAAAGAAAGGGAACATATCTATAAAAGTTTAGTTATTTAGTTATAATAACATTTTAAAAATTATTATCGAGGAGAAAAATTGTGAAAAAAAGTAAAAAAATTTTATTTGCAACGTTATCATTAGCTGCAGTTGCTGCTATTGTAATTCCTACTACTATTACATGTGTAAATGCAAATCAAATTAGTAAAACAAGAATACCTAATTCTGGTTTCATTTTTGATAACATGTACTTTAATTCAAAACAAGATTTTAGTGAATATGCTAAAAGATTTATTCAAAATGTTGATACTATATCAGGTGAGCAAACAGTTTCTAGGCAAAATGGTCAATCAATAGTTTTAGATCAACAATCAATTGATGTTGTTAAAAATAAAATGGATGCAAAAGTTGATAAATTTTTTGTTAAATGTTCACAAGATGATTTAATCAAGAATACTACTGATAGCTATGGTACAATTTCGCCTGATTGATTTGATGAACATCAAGATCTTGGCAATAGCAATATTAATATTTATCGTGGAAATGATGATAAGGTCTTTTCTGGTGTTGATGGTTTAGAAAAAAGTGTTGATTCCTTCATGAATACCTATGATTTTTATTTCTTCAATAATATTTATTTTGAAAATCGAGAAGATTTAGAACAATATCTAACTAATTATTATTTTAATGATGCAAGTAACAGCAAAAGTAGCAAAACAATTAGAATTAAAGGACCAAATGGAAAATATTCAAATTCAATTAATACTGCTAATAAAAATTGAAAAGATGAAGCAACTAAGTTTGTGATGGAAAATAGTCAAAAAGTTTTAAAAGTTGTCTCAAAATCTGGAAATGTTAAATATATTTCTTTAAAGAATAAAAATACAGCATTAGAAAATATTGATATTAAAAATATTCCATATGTTCAAATAGATTCTGGTAATGGTGCTAGAAATTGATATGTTTCATTAAATAACAAAGATAAATATACATTAGATGGACCAGCATACTATAATGGTTTTGCAAATCTTGATTTAATGAATAATATAGATAATTGATATCGTGATGAAACTCCAGATCCACAAGATATTGTATATGATGATATGTTATTTAATAGAAGTATTAACGACTTCTTTAGCTCTTTTTTCTTAGATGATATTTCTGTTGATAAGAATGGAAATATTAGTGCAAATTCTTCGGTTTTATATTCTGAAGTAAATAATGGTAAGCAATATAGTACTTTTGAAGCAAAAGAAATTAGTAAAGAACAACAAGAAATTAAAAAGTCTTTATTAAATGATGTTGTGATTGAAAATGGACTACCTAATGGTGAAGACTTAGTTATTAAACCTGAAGATATTCAACAAACTAGAAACTCAGTTGTAAATACTTCAACCATTGCTTCTTATAGTAGTTCTTATAAAGATTTATTATTAAATAGTGATTATGCATATGTTTATAATGAATTAGCAGACATTAGTAAACAATATCGTGAAACACAAAATTATAACTTTTTATTAGCAACCCCAATGCTATATTATATTGCAATGGACCGTTTAATGACTGCTGGTGCTCCACAAACATTTATTGATAAAACAAGACAATATTTTAAAACCATCACTGATACAATTCAAAGTGTGATTACCCTACAATTAGGAGATTTAGCTTTAAAAGCAGGACCTAATAAACAAGGTTATCAAAATTTAAATTTAGCTGATTTATTTGATATATCACTAGATAACTCACAAGTAATTGATTTTAACTTACAAGAAATTTGAGCAAATCTTATTGATAATTATCCATACTTAAGATTGTTAACTAAAACATGAAACTATTTAAATGATAAAAAGAAATTAGGTCAATCTATTTTGCTTGAACAATACAAAATATATATTAATCAGATGGTAACAGCAGATTTTGCTAATAAAAATGTTGATAGTAGTTTTATTCAAACTATTAAAAATAATTTAATTGCTCATGCTGATTTCATGTTAAATAAACGTGTTAGAGTTGCAACTGAAAATAAATTTTATAATTCTACTTCTAATGAATTAAGATTTAAAAATGTTGCAGATTATGCATCTTATGTAATGAGTGTTATTAATGAAGAAGATACTTCAGCTAGAGATAAAATTTTAGATAATATTTTAGATCAAGTAAATGAATTAATAAATGCTAAAAAATCATGAGCTCTTATTCCAGATACAAACAAGTTTAAATTATTTGCATACATTTTACAAAAAGAAAATAATGTTAACTTAATACCACAAGATTTTTTAAATACTATTAATGTATTTGACTATCAAACTTTATTATTTTGAAATAATTTATTTATTCAATTAGAAGACACATTAGCTAGTAGTAATAAATATAATGAATATGCAAAAATATTATCTAAGATTGATGTTTTTGATGATAGTGAAATTAAAAATAATCTATTTCAACAAGCTTATGATGAAATTGAACAAGAACGTGAAGATATTTTCTTAGAAACTTATAATTGTGAAACTGCTCATGGTACTTTTGGAGTAGTTAACGGAATTGTTCAAGACTTTAATTCATATGCTGCTATTACCATTATGAGAATGTTAGCAGACATTGCTGAGGATGATACATTATTTATTAATGATAATGAACACTTAACTAAAACTATTAATCCTGAATTCAAAACTCAAGCTACTAAGATTGTTAGAGATATTTTAAATGATGTTAATAATTTAAATTTTATTCCTGACCTTGCGAATTTATATCGTGGTTTTCAAACAATTCAAGAAAGAATTGCTAAAAATACTATTTATTCAATTAATCAAGATGATCCTATTATTTTAAATAGTAATGATTTAATTTTAGTATTAAAAAACACAGCTCAATATGCTTCAATCATTAACCAAAACTTTAAATACTTAGCTGATAAATTACACCAAATAGGGATTAAATCAAAAACAGGTCAAATTATTGCTTATTCAGGTACAACTAATATTGAAAATAAATATCGTGATTACCAACCAAATATTGATAAAAATCTACCAATCTATAATGGTGATGCTATCTTAAATGATGTTGTTAGTTTTATAGCTGATATTAGTGATGATAATAATCAAGTATTATCAACTTATGTAATTCCTGATATGGAAATCAAAGCAGGTGAAATAAACACTGAAAATGTTAATATTGCAAATAGTGTCTATGTCGCTCCAGTAGAAACTTGAGACTTTGATACCATTGACCAATTTGATTGATCTTTTGATAAATATTTAGATGTAGATCAATTAGCAAATTTAGGTATTAAAAATGATGATTTAGTACATTCTTTTGATGGCTTAACTCTATACTACAATCCAAAATATAAATATGAAAATGAAATGGTGCAATCAAGCAATGAATATTACTTCAAAAAATGGGGTAGTTGAAATGATGAAATTGCTAATGAAATATCTAGTTCACTAATTAGTTCAGTTTATAGTCCAATTAGGATTGGTAAAAAAACTACTACTAATGGAAAAAATGATTTTGTAAAAAATATTGTATTAGAAGATCAAAATGGTGATAGCGAGTTTGATGTTAACATTACTAGAAATGTTAGTTATTATGAAGGTACAAAACGTGATTTATCAGGTCAAAATGAATCTTATCTTAATACTTTAAATAAACGATTTAATTTAAGACAAACTAATGTAAATGTAAATTTAGTTAATCATGCTAACAAGATGATGGAATTTTATGAAAATAAATATACAAAATTTGCTCCAAATGACAATAACCCAGATACAGCAAATGCTGTTTTAGAAGATTTAGAAAATCAAGTTTCTAGAGCTTATGGGACAACAATTAACAGTCGTCCTATATCATATCTAACTGATTTAATTGTTTTAAATACAAATAATGGTGAAGATATTTTAAAACCGACTGCAAAATATCGTGAAGATGTACAAACATTTGCACTTAGTAGAAGTAGTATTTTAGATGATCTGAATACAATGTCTACATCTGATGTTGATGGATCAGTTTCTAGAAGTCTTGATGGCAACACTAATAATGCTACAAACAATAATTCTGATGTAGATACTAAGAATATGAAAATCCAGATGGACAACCTAAATAAACCACAAAAACTAAATAATGATACTAATTATAAGAAAACATGAAAAGAAAAATTAAAAAATCAATTTTTCAAAAAAAATTTTGTTTATAATTTAATTGATGAAGGATTAACACTTGCTGCAACTGATTATGATGGTATTGTAAAAAGATTAGTTAGACATTATAATATTTCTACTAGAAAAAATATTCTTGAATCATATGAAGCACTTATAAAAAAACAGCTTAGAATAAAAAGAGTTAAAGGTTGAGAGAATTTTAACTTATTAGATGATGATTTTTTATGACATGTTGTATATACTGGTAAGATTGATAATGATTTTACTAAGAAGTATAAATCTGATATTGATTTTTATGTTCAGCAAGCAAAAGGTGATATAAAATTAGTTAGTGATAAGCAAAAATTAACTGTTGATAAAATACTTAATGAAAAATATTCTTGAGGTTCTAAGCCGACAGAGATGTTTAAAGAACTAGAAAATTGTTATAATGGAAATAGGAAAGTATTAAAATATTCAACTAAATTAAATAATTACAAAACTAGTGTTAAAAAAGCTAAAAAATTTGGACAATGAGTTAGTTCATATAGAGAACTTACACCAGAAAACTTTCATACTGATTTTATAATAGATAAAAAATATATGAAAAATGCATTATTTAATGCCAAAGAATGTCATAAATTTATAATTAAAACAAATCTTATGGATGAATATTCATTTACTAAAGGTAGTTTAAACAGAAAATATTTTCTTGAAGAAAATTATGAGATCACTAAAAATAAATTTAGAGAGTTAAATAATTTTAAAACAAAAAAATATGATCAATTAACTACAAATCAAAAGAAATTCCTAGATGCAGAAATTAATTATTATAGTTCAATAAATAAACAATTGTACATGAATTGGATTGATGAATTTATATTGCCAATCAATTATTATTCGTTGGATACTCAAAAAGCAGCTTTAAATAAGATTTTTAAGAAAAATGTTGCGTGATTGACAGGTAATGATGAATTATATGATGCTTATTTACAAGCAAATATAAATAGTAGTGAAAATATTGATGCTTCTAGAGAAGCTAGAAACAAACCTTTAAATCAAAATGAAGTTAATGAATCTAACAAAAAAGTGACTACATATATCAATAATAATAAAGATGTTAGTAATGTAGATAAAAATGTCACTACTCAAGTTGCTAATTTATCTAGAAGTGGTGGTTCAACTGCAATAAGAAGTGGGTCAGTTGTTTTTGAAACTCCAGATGTTGCTGCTGAACAAAAACGTGATTATAATGTTAACAAAAAAGCTGAAATTGATACTAATGACTTCGCAGATAATGAAATAGTAAGTAAACGAGAAAAAGTAATTGGCAAAATTAAAAATGGATATGCAAGGGTGATGAATTCTTCATTTATGAGAGTATTATCAATTGCTGGAAAAGCATTAAATTATGTTTCGACAATCTTTATGATTGCTGCTTTTGTTCAATCACTTATTATGCAACAAGTGAAAACTGACTATGTTTTCAAAACAGGTGATGCTAAATGAGCATGAAAAGGCGGAGAGCTTTGAAGAAATGCTTGAGGTCGAGAAAATATTACCCGTTCAGCTAAAGATATGATACTTAATAATCCAATTATGATTAATAATTCATATGCTGAAGATTATAAATTTTATAATGGAAAACTTTATGCTAATGACGATGAATTAAAACAAGCATTTGTAAATAATGTTTTAGCTAGTGATAGTATGTCATATGAAGTTCCTGGTGCAACTATTTCAATTGGTTATACCTTTGATGTTATGAATGATGATGTAGTTATTGAAAAACCAAATGAAAATGATATTGCTTTTTATGATTCCAATAGTACACTAGCAGATAATATCATTAATAATATTGAAAACAATTCGTCAAGATATACATCTAATGAAATTAAGAGTTTCTCTGATGAGGCTTTTGATGTAGATTGATCTTCAATGAATGCAAGTAGTGCTAGGGCTCAAGCAGCTAGATCTATTGCTAATAAAATTAAACCTACATTTGTATCACTAATTCCTGATACTTCTTTAAATGGTGCTAGAACTGCTTTTGCAATTAAAAGAAGAAACCTTACTACTTTACCAGGAAATTCTTGAAATGCTAAAGAAGAAAGAGTTGTCACTTGAGAGGAAAAATACAATAAAGACTTTGATTTACCAATAGATATGAATAACATGTTTATGATTGATAATTCAGCAAACAATATTGATACTAGCAATAAATTTACTAATATTGATGTTGATAGAATTGAAAAAAATCATATTCAAGATGTAAAAACACTAATTTCAAGTATGATCTGTGAGGCATATATTCCAGATAATTTATCAGATAAGAGTGAAAAATTCTCAGAATTACAAAAATTAAGTTATCAAAGAGATGTAATGTCTAATCAGTTTGAAGTTTATCGATATTTTGATAATGAAAAAGGAATGATGTACTTTGTTGATACTTTTAAAGATGGTAAGTTAGTAAGTTCAGCATTAGATAACTTAAAGGCTCACATTAAATTAAAAGAAGGTTATTATAAAGAAAATGTTGTTACTAGACAAAAAGTCTATATTTATAAAGGTTTACAATATTTAACTCTAGATGATTTAATTAATGATTATAAATAATATTACATAATTATATTTTTAAGTTAAGCTAAAAAATAATAATTAAATGGCTCCATGATGGGGCTGTTTTTATTATAATTGGATTTAAAAATAAACTTTATAAAGTCTTATTATATCAAATCTATACTATTAGATTTTATCTTCTAATAATTAATAGTTTACTTTAAGGATTTTAAGATTTTTATATTATTTATTGTTTAATGGACCATCTTTTTGGACATACCACTTCTGTTAATAATTATACAGTAGTTTAATTGCATCTTGTGGAGTCATATATCTATTTGCATATGGAATGTTTTCTTTCTCAAGTTCTGAGTAATAATGGTATC
>JAZOSV010000051.1:0-22343 GCA_045657345.1 Mycoplasma sp.
TATATTATTCTTAATTAAATTAGTAGCATAACTTCTTCTTAAACTATGTGGTGATAAATTAATATTTAAGTTATGGTTTGATAATTTTTTAACAATGTTATTTACTTGCTTATAAGTTAGTAATTTTCCTTTTTTGCTAACAGGAATCCTTTTATTTTTTCAATTATTTAATAATTGCTGCAAATAATCATTAATATAAACTAATCTAGTTTTTTTGCCCTTACCATAAACTAATAATGTTTGATTATTAATTGATTTAGTATTTATATTAAATAATTCGCTAACCCTTATTCCTGTAAAAAACATAAAACAAAATATTAATCAATTTCTTTGTTGATATCAATTATTAAGTTTAATTTTGTTTTTTAAATATTCAAATTTACTTAATGGCAATATTTTTTGAAGTGTTACTTCTTGTTTAGGTAATTTGATGTCTCTACATTCATTTAAAAGTTTTCATCTTTTTTCAAATTTAAAAATTGACAAAATGCTATGATACATTAGATTAACAGATGCAGGTTTATGATCAACTTCATATTTTTTTATAAATTTAATAAATATCTTTTTAGATGGATTATTTTTGTTTAAAAACTTTTTTCAAATTTCATAATTTTTGAAATAAATATTAATTGTATTGGTAGATAGATTTTTATTCTGTAAATAAGTTTTATATTTCATTTTTCTCTCCCTATATATAACTAAGTCAAGAAAAAAGTAAATTTTTTCAAAAATTTTAAATTATTTTTTATATTTAATAAATTTTAATTCCTTAGGGCACTTTGATGTTAGAACATAAGGTTTATTATTTTTAATTACAATTGTATCTTCAATTCTTACTCCGCCAACATTAGGTTTGTAAATTCCAGGCTCAATTGTAATCACATTGTTATTTACCAGTTTTACTTTATTTCTAATATTGACATTTGGTTGCTCATGAACCTCAAGTCCTACACCGTGCCCTGTAGAATGAATGAACAAACCTTTGTATTTTGATTCATCAATTATTTTTCTACAATATTCATCTAGATTAGCACCACTAATTTTATTAGTCGCTTTTTTTATTGTTCTAGTTTGTGCTTCGTAAACAAGCTTATAGATATCAAGCATTTCCTTGCTATTGCATTTTGAACCTAAAACAAAAGTTCTAGTTATATCAGAAGCATATCCTTTGTATACACAACCAATATCTACTGTGATCATGTCACCATCCTTTATTCTATAATCACTTGGATGATGATGAGGGTTTGAACCATTAATACCAGCAGCAACAATTGGCTTAAATGAATTTCCTTCTGCTCCTAATAACAATATTTTTATTGATATAGCTTGTGCTACAAATTTTTCAGTCATCCCTGGTTTAATGAAATCTCATAATCAAATGATAACAGAAGATACTATATCAGCTGCTTTTTGCAATAAAACAATTTCATTTTTTGTTTTAATCTCTCTAAGTGATTTAGAATTGAAACTTAAAATATTTTTTGCAGTTCAAAAATTAGTTATGAAACTAAATAATGTTAAGTTAGTATATTCTTCTTCTATAGCAATTTTATTTATGTTCAATTCCTTTTTAGCATTCTTGATTAGATGAGATAGATGATTTTCCTTCGTATTATCAATACATCACACAGTAGCTTTTTTGATATTTTTTTTAGCTGCTTCATAATAACGATTATCAGTAATAAAAATAGCTTTCCCTTTTTTGTTTATGAAAAGGAAACCATATGTACTTTCAAAACCTAAAAATCATGCTCGATTAATATCACTACACAATAAAATACCATCAACTTTAAGTTTATTAATAATTCTTGTTACAATATTCATCCTAAATTCTCCTTTGTTAAAATTTTATTTTCTACAAAACTATTTTCCTAAAAAATTCTAAACGTTTTAAAACATGTTTACGATATTTTCTAATTGCATGATTGTCATTAATGCTTAATGTCCATTGGTAAGCATACAAGCAAGAAATTATTAGATAATCTTTTAACTTTTGTAAATCTATATTACCATATAATTTAGCTAAATATAAAATCTGTTTTTTGTTCATTTTTTCTCTAGCTAAATTAGCAATTTCAAAATAAACTGTATTTTTCCTAGATCATTCAAAATCAATTAAATTAATAATATTGTTTTTTCTATCAAATAAAATGTTATTAGGATTTAAGTCACAATGACATATGGTGTCTTTAGGTTCATTAACATATTTATTTAATAGATATATGTACTCGTTATAAAAAGAATTATTTTTATCGTTAATTAAAAGATTGGTGAAAATATATGCATTAAAATTTAAGATTTTATCATTTTTAATATTATGCATCTCATGAAGTCTAGAAACTAATAATTGAATTTTATTATTGTTTCATTTTTTGAATTTCTTGCCATCAATTCAAGGTCTAATCATATTACCATTTTTAATATCAAAGAAAATAATTGGTAACTGTAATGAATTGTAAATTTCTAATTCATTTTTTCGGTCAATTAATGAATTACAACCTAATCTTACTTGGAAAATAGTTTTTTTTAGAATAAATTTAAATGATTTGTTAGTAAAACTAGATCTACACTCAATAATTTTTTTAATATCATTTTGTTTATAACTTGTTTTAGATAAAAATAGTGATAAAGCTTGTAATTTAAAATTATTTTTCATACTTGTTTGTATTATACAAATATAAATTAAATTTAATGATTAATTTTTTTAATTCAATCAGAAAATTTTTTATCCCTTATCATCTCAATTTCTTGTTTGTATGGAGGTATATATGTGTCTAGATATTTTACATATGGAGTTTCAAGTATTTTAGGTATTGAATCTAGTTTAGGGTGATAAATTACCTTTAATAAATTTTTAAAACCAATTTTCCCATATCCTATATTTTGGTGTCTATCTTTACGAGCTCCACACTCATTCATAGAATCGTTAATGTGAATACATTCAATTTTATCAATACCTATTTTTTCATCAAATTCTTTTAGATAATCATCAAATTGGTTTAAATTATAACCAGCATCTGATATATGACATGTATCTAAACAAACTCCTAACCTTTCTTTTTCTTTAACCTTAATAAAGATGTTTTTTATATCATCAATTTTATTGCCTATTTCTGTCCCTTTACCAGCCATAGTTTCTAATAAGATTTTTGTTTTGTTTTGAACATTTGCAAAAGCAAAATTTATTCCTTCAGCAATTAAATTTATTCCTTGTTCATATGTTTGATCTAATCTACTTCCAGGGTGCAAAACTATTTTATTAAAACCCAAACCAGCAACTCTTATTAATTCTTTAACCAAAAATTCTCTAGCTAATTGTCTAGTTTCCAGTTTAGATGAAGCTAAATTTATTATGTAAGGAGCATGGACAATTACATTAGATTTTTCAATATTTCTTTCTTCCATTAAAGCAAAAGCCTCTTCAATTTTAAATGTTTTGATATCTTTTCTAATTGTGTTTTGAGGAGCGCCAGTATAAATCATAAAAGTATTTGAATCATAACTAATTGCTTCTTTAACTGCACCTAATAAAAAATCAGGACTTGAAAGTGAAACATGACTACCTATAATTAAATTATATTTTTTCATTAATAATTCTTCCTAAACAATATTTATCCATATCAATTGGTTTAGATAGTTTTATAATTGCTTTTGTTAATGGTGTGTTAACAACTGTAACTTCTCTATCCTCATCAACATTAATTATTTTTAATATTTTAATTTCTTTTTCAAAATTCGGAGAAATAATTTGAAAACGTTGATTAATATTAAAATTATTTTTGCTAACTATCAAATATTCTTGTTCAGAGATTTTTTCTAAAACATTGAAAGCAAAACTTTGTTTTAAAACTTTTTGAACATCATGATATAGCATTTTGCTACTGTCAGCATCAATTAAAAAAGCATCATCAATTTCACGATTTGCAACTTCTATTAATTTATTTTTACTTTCCAAAAGATTTAAGGATTTTTTTGCATAATAATCATCTATCATCTTTCGATAAATTTTAATTACTGATGATAAGTAATTAATTGTTTTCATTCTTCCTTCTATTTTAAAAGAACAGATGTCAAGAGATAGTAATTTATCTAAATGCATAACATAAACCATATCTTTAGCGCTCATAGTAAAACTATTTTTAATTTTTGGTTTATCAAAAACTTCATACTCTCATCTGCATGATTGAGCACAACCACCAACATTAGAATCCCTTAAGGAAAAATTGTTACTCATCATACAACGTCCGCTATAAGAAATGCAAACAGCGCCATGAATAAACATTTCTACTTCCACTTTATCCTTAAGATTTTTACTTAACAATTCAATTTCATCTAACTTCATTTCTCTAGATAAAATCACTCTAGTGGCACCATGTCTTTTTCAAAATAAAGATGATTTAGAATTAGTAATTGATTGCTGTGTTGAAATATGAATCTCAGCATTTTGTATTTTTTTCCTAATCTTACTAACTATAAAAGGATCAGCACAAATAAAGGCATCAATTTTAATGTGCTTAATTTTTTCAATAAATGAGTCAAAATCTTGCAATAAAAAATTGTGGCAAATAACATTAGTTACTAAATACACTTTTTTATTTTTTTTATGTGCATATTCAACTATTTCTTCTATATCCTTAATTTCAAAATTGGATGATCTTGCTCTTAATGAATATTGTTTTGCTCCTAAATAAACAGCATCTGCTCCATATTCAAGGGCAAAATATGCTTTTTCTTTATCTCCAGCTGGAGCAAGTAATTCAACTTTATTTTTCATGTTCATCCTCTTTTTTTAGGTGCAAAATATCTTTACATCCACCTAAAAAACCATTACTTATTAAAAAATCATTAGAATATTTTTTCATTAAATCATTTGCTTTATTTATTTGAATTTTATTATCAATAACATCTTGATATAAATTAGTAATTTTTTTTGCATATTCTTCATTAGTAAATAAAAAATCTAGCTTTAAATAATCTATATTTATTGCTTTTAATTTATCAATTAAATTCAAAGAATATATTAAATATCCTGTTAACATGTGTGTCCCATGGCGATCTTGAAAAATTAAATTTGGTATTTTTCTTAACTTCTCTTTTATCTTTAAAAATTGCTCATCTTTGTTATTATTAATTTGATAATAGTCATAAAAATTACTTATCAATTTTCATCTAGAATGCATAATAAAACCATATCCATGACCTTGAATTTCAACTTTAATATCTTTCTTGTTTTGACATATTTCTTCTAATTCTTTTCACATAATTTCTCTTGCTAAAAAGACTCCTGTAAAATTACATTCTTTATAAAAATCTAATTGACCATAAGAACACACTATTGTTTCTGGATTATAATGAAGATTTAGTCTTAAACCAAATTCGTCATTAATTTGAGCAACTGCAAAATCAGAAAATATAACATAATCTATATTTATTCTAGAAAGTCATCTTAAATAAGCTATTAATCTATTTATTTCATGCTCAAAGAAAAAAGCGTTGACTTTAATTCAAATTTTTGTAATTGATTTATTCCTAACTAAGGATTGAATTTCACTTTCATTAAAACTATAACTTAATCTACTAGCAAAGATTTCATTTCCTAAAATTAAATTAGGAATTTTATTTTTAATGCACTCTTTTGCATGTTCAAGACTAAAAGCTTCTACCAATAACTCCATATTAATCCTTGTATAAAATTGCAATTCCATCCTCAATATTGTGAAATTTAAACTTAAATTCTTTTTGGTTTTTTATTCATAAAACTAAGTCATCTATAGATTTTAAAATATTTTTTTGATTTTCTGTTTGATTAGTCAATAGTCGGAATTTATTTAAAAAAATATTATCAATATATATAATTCCATTATTTTTTAAGTATATCTTATATTTATTAATTAACTCAATTTGATTTTTTTTAGGTCCATCAATAAATATCAAATTAAATTTTTCATTTGGAACATAATCAAAACAATCTTGATTAATTAAAGTAATTCTATCTTTAAATCTTAAAAGGTTAGTTTGCGCTTCAAAAAATCTGTTTAGATCTTTTTCGATTGTTGTGAGATTGTTAATATTGGTTTTTTTAAGCATCATAAATGCGCTATATCCTAAGCCTGTACCAATTTCCAACACATTTTTACATTCTTGCTGTTTAATTGTTTTTAACAAAATTTTTAGTGATTTTGGTCTTAATACTTCTACTTTTTTATTTTTTGAATTTAAAATGATTGTTTTTACAATTTTTTTAGTTAAAATCATAATTATAAAATAACATTTTTATTTATTTATGAGTAAGAAATTTATAATTATAAATCGTGATAAATGTATTGGATGTGGAGCATGTGTTGCAGCAAGTGATGATAAAGCAAAATTCATCCAAGGAAAGGCTTGATTTGATGAAGTGACCTTTGATAATAGTGATGAAATAATATCACTTTGCCCGGTAGATGCAATTGATGATACTGACTCTTTGGAAGAATATTTAAAAATTAAAAATAGTTATCAAATATAAAATTAAATTTTCTTAAATTCGTTATCTTTTCATCAACCATAAGGACTATTACAAGAAACAATATTTGAATCCTTACTTAAAATAACTATTCTATGTTTTCCGTCTTTATAAAATTTATTTTTATATACTTTTGCTGAAGATCTCATGTAATAACACCTCTATAATATAAATTCTAACATAAATGTTTATAGTTTATTTTGTATAATAAAACTTGTTTTATTATTTTATGCAAATTAAATTTAAAAAAATAAAAAAAGGTATTATAGGAATAGCTGAGCCAGCAATTGAAGCAGATGCTGGTTATGATATATATTCTTGTGAGGATAAGAAAATTAAAGCCAAAAACTCTGCTAGCATCAAAACTGGATTTGCAATTGAATTACCTCCTGGATATTGATTTGAAATTATGTCTAAATCTGGATTGGCTGTTAATAACGATTTGATAGTACATAATGGAGTGATAGACAATGGTTATCGTGGTGAAATTATTGTTCATATTTTTAATTTATCAAACAAGGACTATCTAGTGAAAAAAAATCAAAAAATAGCACAAGGAGTTATTAGGCAACAAATTGTTATTGAGTTAGCAGAAGTCAAAAACCTTACTAAAACTAAAAGGGGCAACAAAGGTTTTGGCTCAACTGGAAAATAGGTGTTAACATGAATAAATTAATTAAAGTATTTGATTTATTAAAAATTATTAATGACCATGAAAGGGAAATTTTAAGTTCAATCAAAATTGTTAAAACCTCTAATGTTAATAATGAATATTTTTTTGATATCAATCTCTTAGTTCCATTGCCTACTTCTCTTTACTATAAAATCAATTTTGTTTCATTTAATGGAATAGTAGTTTATACAAAAATAAATAATGTTGTCAATATTAGTCATAATGATATCAAAATGTATTTATTAGACTTTTTCAAATCACAAGCTAATATTAAATTTTTAAATAAAGAGGCTGCTTATAAAAAAGTTAATTACGATGAAAAAAAAATAACCTTTTACTATTATAGTGAATCTGAATTAGATGAGTTAAATCAAAATAAAGAAAAAATATCAACTATATTAAAAAATGCTCTTGGGATGAAAGATGTTTTAATTGAAATGGTTTTTGATGAAGAGTTTGCAAATAAAGTTAATAAAAAACAAGCATTAAAAAATGAATTACTTAAGGATAAAATTAAAAAAATAAATAATCAAAAAGAAGCAAATCAAATGGTCCAAGAAATTAGGATTGATGGAAAAGTTACTCCTTTTAAAAAGGTAGTAGAAGGATTAACAAATATTAATGTCACTGGAGAAATTTTTGATATTGAAAAAAATAAAACATCTAAAGCAAATGTTTATAAATTTTATATAACTGATTATGAAGATACTTTTATTATTAAGTGTATTCTTTCAACTGAGCATAAAAATACTAAAAAATATATAAATGAAAATTTATTAGAAAACTTTAAAAATGGTGATTGAATTTTAGCTACTGTTGATGTTAAATTGGACCAATATGAAATGGAAAAATATGGAATGATTAACAAGATTAAGGAAGTTGAAAGGCCAAACAAATTTAATCGTTTTGATGACGCATCTAATAAAAGAGTTGAACTGATGGTGCATACTAAAATGTCGTCATTTGATAGTATTAATGAAGTTGAAGATGTTTTTAAATTAGCAAAAAATTTTAAAATGAATTCAATTGGATTTTGTGATCGCTATAATATTCAATCATATCCAGAAATACAAAAATGCGCTAATAAATACAACATAAAACCAATCTATGGAGTTGAATTAGAAGTATTGCCTAATATTTGCAAAAATGTTATTAATGAAACTTCAGAAAAAATTGAAAATAAAATTCATATTGTTTTTGACTTAGAAACAACAGGTTTGTATCCTGAGTTTGATGATATTATTGAATTTGGCGCAATTAAAACAAATGGTGTTGAAATTCTAGACAGAGTTCAGTTTTTTATAAAACCAAATAAAGAGGTTTCTGCTAATGTTTCCACTTTAACTGGTATCACTAATAAAATGCTTGAAAATGCAATTGATCAAGCAAGTGGTATTAAGAGAATAATTGATTATATCGGCAATTATCCAATTATTGCCCACAATGCAATTAGTTTTGATTTTCTTTTTTTAAATAAAAAGGCTGAAAAATATTTAGGAATAAATCTTACTAACACTGTAATTGATACATTATATATTTCTCGTTCATTATGACCTGCATGAAAAAATCATAGATTACAAAAAATGTGTAGTGAATTAGGTATTGAGTACACTCAAGATGATGCCCATCGTGCAGATTATGATGCATATGTTTTATTTTTATGTTGGGTGAAAATTATTGAAAAATTAAAAGAAAATAAAATCAATAATCTTAATGAAATAAATTCATTGTCCTCAAATTCCTTGTTAGCAAAATATAATAGTCATATTTTGGTCATTTACAACAAGAATGAATCCTCTTTGCGTTTAACTAATGAAATTATTTCTAAATCATATACTGATAATTATTTTAATAGACCAACAGTAAACAAGAATGAAATTGATCATAAAAAGAGTGAACTTATAATAGCTTCACATCCAATTGAAGGTGAAATTTTTAATTTAGCTATTAACGGAACAGAGAAGGATTTAATTAATGCTATCAATTTTTATGACTATATTTTCATTTGCCCGCCATGTGATTTAGTTCATCTATATAAAAATCAAGAAATTACTCTAAAAAATATTGAAATGGTTACTAAAAAAATTATTGAACTAGCAAAAAAACAAAACAAAAAAATAATTGCGGTTTCTAACTCATATTATTTAAAACCTTGAGATAAAAAATTTCAATATGTTTATTTATATGCAAAGGGAATTGGTGGTCACCGTCACCGTTTCTTTAAATATAATGAATTACCTAACTCATATGTAAAAACAACAGAGGAAATGTTAGAATCATTTAAATTTTTAGAAGACGAAAATCTAATCAAAGAAATTGTAATTGATAATACAATTTATTTTGAAAAAGAAATTTCTAATAATATAAGACCTATCAAAGATAAACTTTATACACCAAAAATAGATAATGTAAATGAACTTTTGAAAAATAAAGTATATGAAAATGCTTATTTGAATTATGGCAACAAATTACCAGAAATAGTTTCGGCTAGAATAAAAAAAGAATTAGACTCAATTATAAATAATGATTTTTCTGCCATTTATTGAATATCTCATTTATTAGTGGCAAAGTCTTTAAATGATGGGTATGTAGTAGGTTCAAGAGGTTCTGTTGGTAGTTCATTAGTTGCTACTATGCTAAAAATAACTGATGTTAATCCATTACAGCCACATTATGTTTGTAAAAAATGTCACTATTTTGAGTTAGTCAATGATATTGATGATGGTTATGATTTAGAACCTAAAAAATGTCCTAATTGTAATAATTTAATTACAGGTGATGGTCATAATATTCCATTTGAAACATTTTTGGGATTTAAATGTGATAAAGTTCCTGATATTGATTTAAATTTCTCTGGTGTATATCAAGCTAAAGCTCATAACTTTATTAGGGAAATGTTTGGAAACAATCATGCATTTAGGGCAGGTACCATTTCTACAATAGCTACTAAAACTTGTTTTGGTTATGTAAAAGCATATTTTGATGAAATTCATGATTTTAATGTGTCAAGAAGTATGTTGAATCTTTATGTAAAAAAATGTCAAGATGTAAAAAGAACAACTGGACAACATCCCGGTGGAATTTTAATTGTTCCAAAAGAATATTCTGTTTTTGATTTTTGTCCATATAATTTTCCAGCTGATGTAAAAGGAGATTGATATACAACTCATTATGCATTTGAGTACCTTCATGATAATTTATTAAAGTTTGATATATTAGGACATGATAATCCGACTATCTTAAAAAAATTAAAAGAATTAACAAATGTTGATGAAAAAGATGTTCCTAACTTTGATAAAAATGTAATTAAATTATTCACATCAAACAAACCATTAAATTTAAAGGAAAATATTCAAGAAGAAACTGGTGCTATTTCCATTCCTGAGTTCGGTACTAAATTTGTAAGAAAAATGTTATTAGACACTAAGCCAAGTTCTTTTTCAGACCTTATTAGAATTTCAGGCTTAAGTCATGGAACTGATGTTTATAATGGTAATGCTAAAACATTAATCACTGATGATAATTTAAAGCTAAAGAATGTTATTGCTTGTCGTGATGATATCCTAATTTATTTAATTAATTTAGGTATTGAAAATTCAATTGCTTTTAAAATTATGGAAGATGTTAGAAAAGGTAAGGGCTTAAAAGATGAATATGTGGAAATTATGCTAAATCATAATGTTCCAAAATGATATATTGAATCATGTAATAAGATTAAATATATTTTCCCTAAAGCACATGCTACTGCATATGTAATGCATGCTTGAAAATTTGCTTGATATAAAATTTATTATCCACTAGAATACTATGCTTCATATTTATCAATTAAATTAGATGCCTTTGATATTGAAACGATTGTTAAAGGCAAAAAAGCTATTCTGGAAAAATTTAATGATATAAGTAACCGATTAAATGATAAGGAACAAGCTAAAAATGTCAAAAAGAAGGAGGAATATTTACTTTCTGTATTTGAAATCATTTTAGAAATGGAAGCAAGAGGATTTAGTATAGAAAAACCTAATATTTTAATATCTTTAGCAAATGATTTTATTATTAAGGATAATAAATTAATTGCACCTTTTTCCGTGGTTGATGGAGTTGGATTAGAAGTAGCACAATCAATTATTGATGCAAGAGATGAAAGACCATTTACATCCTTGGATGATGTAATTAAAAGGACTAAATTGAATAAAACAAATATTCAGCTTTTAGAAAGTATAGGTGTTTTTGATTCATTACCTAAAAATGATCAAATAAAACTTTTTGATTTTTAATATGATTTATCTTAATTTAATACCTTCTAATTTATGATATTTAAGAAAAATCCTTGGCCAGCAAGAGTGAACTAAATTATCTCTTGCTACTAGAGAAAAATTTAATTGGGAGTGTTATTGTTGCAATATATCAATTAAAAAACTAAAACAAAAAAATTTTTTAATGCTCATGAATATTGATTTTTTGACAGAGAGAAAAAAGTTGTTTCTTTAAAAGCAATTATTTGTGTCTGTAAAAAATGTCATGCTGCTATCCATATGGGGTATAGTTCAATTAATAATCAATATGACAGTGCTTTAAAACATTTGCAAAAAGTTAATAAGTGAAGTTTTGATGATGCTAAAAATTATATTGAATGAAATTTTGAAGAGTGAGCTAAAAATAGTAAAATAAATTGAAAATTCGATTTAAATTCTTTTAATCAATGATTAAATACTAAACAATTAGAAATTGTTTATAATTTTTTTAGGAAGAAATAATGTCTGAAATATTAAATATGTTAAAAATGAATTATGAAGAATGCTGCAATCATTTAAAACAAAAATATGGAATTATTACTAAAAATTATTTTACTAATGAAAATTGCAAATATAAAAATAAATCAATAGGTCGTGGGATAGAAGGATTATATATTCATCATATAGATGAGGATAAAGCAATAATGCTCTCAACACCATCTTATGCTGTCAAAAATCCATTTAGTTATCAACATGCAGACAGATTAGTTTATTGTAATTTATTGGAACATCTAGTATTACATATAAAAATACTAGAATATCCTCATCCCAATAAAAATCCTAATGAGATTGTTGGTTATGGTGGTGTGTTCAATTTTATTATTCCTGAGTTAAATGATATTTATTCTGGAATTAATTATAAACAAGCTTGAAAAATCCAAGCCATACAAAATGTTATTAATAAATATGATGACTATTTACTATGCATAGAATATTTAATGAATAATTTTGATTATGAAGTTAAGTTATATTTAAGAAGTTATAATTCTTCTTTTGGTTTGTGAGACATAAAAAATAATAAAATAGTTTTTGAAGACCTAACAAAAATTTATAAAAAATATAAAAATATTTAATATAAATTAATCTAATCTTTCCATTAATAGATTAGTCCTTTACATAAAATTTACCCATAAATACATTATTCTTAGGTAAATGTAATGAAACATAATATCGTAATTTATTATCATTCTTGTCTCTAATTTTATGTAAACAAATAATTACTCTATTGTGCAATCCTTCAACTTTGTATAATGCTTGTTCACCTGGAAAACCTGTTTCTTCATTTGATCCTTCAAATAATTGATATTTTGAATCTTCAGGTGTTCTTTCTCTAAAATCATTTTTACCAGCATCATCTAAGAAAAGTAAACAAAATGGATAATTATCTGCTTTTTTTCTTAATTCATCTCAAAAATATTTATCTATCCCAATAGTTTCATAAATTTTATTTTCCTTAATTTGTTCACAAAAATCTAAGAATTTTAATCCTAAAATACCAGTATATGATCTACCCATTATATTAATAATGCTACGCTGCATTTTGGCAAAGCAAAGATATATTGATTTTGCATTTCTTTCGATTTCTAAATCCCTTTCGACACTAGAATCATAAAATAAAATTTTTTCATTGCTACTTCTAGCAACTTTAACTTTATTAGTAGGTGCGGATTTTCCACTTAAAGATATATACTTCTCAAATTCATGAAAATTATCATTAGCTTCAGCTTGCTTTAATCGTTCTCATAATTCTAATTCAGATGGTAAAATATAATCTTTGTATTCTGTAAAAAGTTGCTTGGTAATATAAATTGTTATATATTTTCTAATACCTTCTCGATATCCAAATCATCTAGCTCTTTGTAAAACAGTATCCACTGCTGTTACACCATCATGATAATTAGTTATATAAGTGACTAATAAATTATCTAAAGTTACTCCTCTTTCAACTTTTTTAGAACCCAAAACAATATTATTAATGTTTTCAATAATAACATCATCAGAATCTGAATTAATAATATTAATATTAGTGTATCGAATAATACTATTTAATAAATCAATATAATCATCATCTCAACTCATATCGTAGTTGCTTTCATCAAAAATTTTTTGAATTTGCTCAATTGCAATTTTATAATCTAAAGAACTTTTGTCTAAAGAAAGTGTTCTAAGTAAATTTTCTTTGAACTTTATTATTAATCTCATAATGCGATAATGATCTTCAATTGCAATAGTAGTATGAACTAGCATGGTAGTTGGTTGAATATATCCTTTATCCTTAATAAAACAACTAACATTAATGAAATATCTAATAATAGCTTCCTTTAATGTTTCAGGCAATGAATTTAATTCTTTTGAACCTCAGTCTTCATTTTCAACAAATTTAAAAAAACTATCTGCATTAAAAAATTCTTCAATTCCCATATATCCTTTGCCAGGTTCATATGTGAATACATGTTTAGGCTTCACTGCATCATCTTCTTTTAATAAAACCTGAGCTTGTGGTGTTGCGGTTACAGAAAGATAATTATAATTTGGTATTGATGATAATAAATTTTTTATAGCATTATTAGCAAAACGGACATCTTCACTATCATTAGATCCAGTTGATGCTAAATCAGCTTCATCATCAATAATTAAAATTTTTTTATTGCCCCAAATCTTGTGCTTTAACAAAACTTCATTTATTTTTTCTATTTGTTTATTTTTTAAGATTGTAACAATATATTTATGTTTATTTTTAAAATCATCTTTTACTTTTTCTAGTCGCTTATGGCTATTTCTTGTCAAGAAACTATCACATGTAAAAATATCTACTTTTGAATTTCCGTTTCCTTTAAATGTTTCAGACATCCTTTCATATGTTTGATCATGTAAAACATTTTCTAATGATGTTAGAACAATACAAATATCATAACCTTTATCAAAATAATGAGATATTACTCCACTAAAAACTGTGGTTTTACCAGATTGGACCTTCCCGACTAACATACCTATATTTTTTCTATGTTTTGAGAGACAATCATATACTTGTTTTGCCTTTAACAAAACACTATTAATGGCATTTATTGAAAATCCTTTTTTCTTTAAATATGATGAGAAAATTTCACAAAAAGTACCTGCATCAAAAAGTGCTAATGCATCTTTATTAGAAATCATCATCCATTCCTTTTAATAATTTGCTAATTTCATATTTTAAATCTGTGACTTTTAAACCATCTAATCTACATATTGTTTCACTAATTGCATATGCGATAATAAAATGCTCAATTTGATGTGAAAAATTTCGATCATTATCAAGAGGTCTAAAAAATGGATGAGCTATGTTATAAATAACCTCATATTCATAATATTGTTCAACATCATCTTGTTGAATTGGAAATAGTTGTAATCAATCATCTGAATTTTTATCTTTTTTTCGGCTTAGCTTAATCATTATTTTTTTGCCATCATCACAATTGTAAACAAATTGTAATTTATTTTTAATAATTTCAAATTCATTACCAAAACTATTAGTTCCATTGTTTAAGGCTTTAGTTAAGTAAATTTTAGAAGTATTCAAATGTTCATCTTCAGTTTCATCGCTTTGAAAAAATTTTTTAGTCAATGTTGAATCAGTTAATGATTGTGTTCTCTTTAAATTTTTATTTCCTAATACCTTAACTTTTTCAAAAATTATTTGATTAATTGTTTCTAACAATGCATCATCCCATATAAATGAGTTTTTGGTAATATTAACAGGTAAATTTTTGATAGTTACGTCAACTAAAACATTTTTAAATAAATCATTAAATCAATCCGGTTTATATAATTTTTCCATTCCAATGATTAAACGTTTTTCATTAGAAAACATTACACCATTATGCTTGTCATCAATCAAAAATTTAATAGCTGTAAAATTAAAAATTATTTGACTTCCATTATAATTAATTTGTTTTTCATAATTAATTTTTAGTGCATCATTATGTTCTGGAATAGAGTAACTCATGTGCCTAACTTCATTTAATGAATTTATTTTATTTAAATTACCATTATAGATATCATATAGACATTTATCTTTTGTTAAAGCGAATAAAATATTAATATTTTTATCTATATAATTTTTAAAAATTCTTGAAAGATTTTTGTAAATATTATAGATTTTGTTTTCGGTTAATATTTTATCAATATTATCAATTGTAACTCTTGTAGCACAAGCAAAATTTCTTAAAACCTCTTCAGGTTTAACAAAAATAATTGGAACATCATTAGTATCTTTTTCTAAATCAAATTGAGTTTTAAAAGCAAAATTGTTTTGAGCATTCTTAGATTCAACTGTTATTTTCTTCCCCAAAAAAAATCCAGCTGTTTTTAAGCCAAATGATGTATTGTTGTCATTGCTAAATACCCTAAATAAATCATTTACTTTTTCTTTTGAAATGCCATTTGCATTGTCAATAATTTGTAATCATTTTTCATCATGATTTCAATATATAATGATCGTTTTATTATTTTGACTAGAAAAAGCATCCACAGAATTATCCACAAATTCAGCAATAGCACTCTCAATTGTATGAGAGCATCTTCTAAAAGATTTATAAATGTTTATATTATCAATTTTTAGTCTATCCATATATTCACTCTTGTTAAATTATAATATTATATTGTATCTATCATAAAATTATTATTTAAACAATCATGTATATTAATATTTGAAATTATTAACATTAATTTCAACTTTTGAGATTTGTTCATTAGTTAAACCTAAGTACTTTAAATAGTCATTAACATTATTATTAGAAACAACATTGCTCAAGAATGCCATTTCAAAATTTTTGGTAGAGATTTTAGATAATGGCAATGTAGGTGCTGTGTTAGCATCATTAAAGGTAGGTGGATTGATCATAAGACCTTCATCTAATTGCAAGAATAATTTAAATGAATCATAAATACCAGGAAAAATATTTTGTCATGTCAAAATATCACTATAATCATTAACACTTAAATTACACTCAATTGATTTTGGATTAGTAGTTCATAAAGAGAAAAGATGTGATGTAGCATATGAATTAAATGAAAATTTCAATAAATTACTATTAGCCTCAAATGTATTTGGAAAAATAACTAAAGGAAAAATATTTTTGTATTTTATATAATTTTTATCAAAAGTAAAATTAATTTCAGTTGAATTAATATTAGCAAAAGCATAAGGTTGAATTTGATATGGTGTTTGTAATAACATAAAGCAAATCTGCTCATAAAAAACATTGATTATCCAATTAAATAAATCTAAAAAATTATTCATTGGTGGTTCTTCTTCATCTACTAAATATGTTAATATTGAAAACGAAATATTTTCTGATAACTTTTGGCATTTGTAAAAACAAAATGAACCAAATGTTCTAATTGGACAAAATTCATCTTTAATTTTTATCTTACTAATATTTTTAAAAATATCTTCATCATAAAAATATGAAACAATAGAGTAGCTAAAATCTAAATCCTTTTGACTTGGCAATATTAATTCTAATGCTTTATCACGAATAGCAATTGTAGGTGCATAATAAGTTTTTTCTTTTTCACAATAAAGAAAAAATATATTATTTATGTTAGTTATATTCTTTTTATTGTCTACATCTTTAATCTTAATTTCATTAACATTTTTCATATAATTTTGCTATTAAGATCTATTAATTCATTTGTAGCATTTATTATTTAAATTGAAGAAGGTAACTCGATATATTCTAATGTTAAATTAAGTTCATCAAATGAGTCCGCAGTCAATGCATCATATCCATTAAAATCTTTTGCTAATAAAAACGTCTTATTTTTTCAAACATCATTGCTAAAATTTTCCTTTGCTTTTTCTTGATTTAAAATTAAATTAAAATTAGGTTTATTT
The DNA here is from genome assembly GCA_045657345.1 of Mycoplasma sp. Taxonomy (GTDB): domain Bacteria; phylum Bacillota_I; class Bacilli_A; order Mycoplasmatales; family Mycoplasmoidaceae; genus Mycoplasma_L. The sequence goes on from JAZOSV010000051.1 coordinate 17,349, forward strand.
ACATCGCTAGGAGAATTTAAACTATGATCAGGAGGAAGAATAGATTGCATCATATTCTTATACGAGATAGCAAAATATACAGCAAATCCAGCAATAACTGCAATAACTGTTGTTACTGTTGGAATAATAATTAATAATTTTTTAGTTAATGGTTTCATATATTAGGAATTAATAAAATAAAAGGTAATGATAAAAAAGAAGTTTTTTAAATTTAATTTTCATATTATATGAATATATAGATTGTAACACAATAAAAACCCTAGACTTTTAATCTAGGGTTTAACATTAATTTATAAAATTTTTATTTTTAATGGTGCACATAAAGAGACTCGAACTCCCACTCCGAAGAACTAGATCCTAAGTCTAGCGCGTCTGCCAATTCCGCCATATGTGCATGGTGCCGTCGATAGGAGTCGAACCTACAACCTACTGATTACAAGTCAGTTGCTCTGCCATTGAGCCACAACGGCGTGGTGGAGTGTGAGGGGCTCGAACCCCCGACCCTATGCTTGTAAGGCATATGCTCTCCCAGCTGAGCTAACACTCCTGAAATGACATAACTAACTTGATGTTATGCCTAAATAAAACAAAAATGGTGACCTGTACGGGATTCAAACCCGTGAATGCACGCGTGAAAGGCGTGTGTGTTAAGTCACTTCACCAACAGGCCATATGGCGGCCACAGTAGGGATTGAACCTACGACCAACCGGTTAACAGCCGGTTGCTCTACCGCTGAGCTATGTGGCCATTGCATAAAATGCATATAAATTATATTAAAAAAAAATAAAATTTATCAATCTATAAATAATAAAAAATAAAATTTTTTAACTATTTTAATTAAAAACACTTAATTTTTATTAGTTTAAAGTATTATTAATAAAAGTAATATGAAAAAATTAACAACTAATGAGATTAGAAAAATATGATTAGAATATTTTAAAGAAAATGACCACTTAATAGTAGAGTCACAATCTTTAATACCTATCAATGATAACTCCCTTTTATGAATTAATTCAGGAGTCGCTACCCTAAAAAAATATTTTAGTGGGGAAGAAAATCCACCATATAAAAATTTGACAAATTCACAAAAATGCATTCGAACTAATGATATTTATAATGTTGGTAAAACAAGTAGACACCATACTTTTTTTGAAATGCTAGGCAATTTTTCAATAGGTGGATATTTTAAAGAACAAGCTATAGAATTAGCTTTCAATCTATTAATTAAACACTTTAAATTTCCCTTAAGTAAATTATTTATTACTGTTTTTAATGAAGATGATATTACATATAAGAAATGATTAGAATTAGGAATTGATAAAACCCATATTATTAAATGTAATAGAGATCGTAATTTTTGAGACATAGGCTCTGGTCCTTGTGGTCCATGTACTGAAATTTATTTTGACCGTGGCACAAAATATGATTCTCGAAAATTAGGAATTAAGTTATTCAATCAAGATATAGAAAATGATAGATATATTGAAATTTGAAATATAGTTTTTAGTGAATTTAATAATGATGGAAAAAATAATTATACTCCTCTTGTTAGAAAGAATATTGATACTGGAGCTGGACTTGAAAGATTGGCATGTGTTCTACAAAATGTTCCTACAAACTTTGATACTGATTCATTTCAAATCATTATTAAAGAAATTGAGAAAGAAACACAATTTAAATATAAAGTTGATGAATATTTTTTAAATGATCAAAAACAAAAAAATATCAATAGCTGTTTTAAAGTGATTGCTGATCATATCCGTGCTGTTACTTTTGCATTAGCTGATGGAGCTATTCCTTCTAATAAAGAACGAGGCTATATTATTAGACGTCTTATTAGACGAATGATTGTTATGTTTTATAAATTAAAAATAGAACAAAATATTTTTAGTAAATTGATTGATTCTGTAAATGAATCAATGATTGATTTTTATCCATATTTATTAGACAAAAAAGAAAGAAGTATAGATATCTTAAATAAAGAATATGAAGTCTTTAAAAAAACATTACATCAAGGCTTAAAATTATTTAATGAGAATGTTGCAAAAAAAATGATAGATAAACAGGCAATTTTCAAGTTAGTAGAAACATATGGGTTTCCAATTGAAATTATTGAAGAATTAGCTAATGAACATCATATTAAATTAGATATTGATGGTTTTAATGAATTATTTAAACAACATCAGATTATTTCAAATGCTAATACTAATATAAAAACAATGACTGAACAAAAACCTGCATTAATTAACTTAAAAGTTGAATCTAATTTTTTTTATGATAGATTTTTTGTTGAAGCAAAAGTAATTAAATTATTTAATGAAGATTTCAATGAAGTTGATTGTTTAAAACAAGAAGATGGATGAGTTGTTTTTGATCAAACTTGTTTTTATGCTACAAGTGGAGGTCAATTAAATGACACAGGATTTGTTAATAATGAATTTGAGGTTGATAATGTTATTAAAGGACCTAATTTGCAACATATCCATCATTTAAAAAAAGCGCAATTAAAACTCAATGATAAATGCACCCTAACAATTGATGAACATCGACGCAACTTATTGATGAAAAATCACTCAGTTGAACACTTAATTCATGCTGTTCTTTCAAAAAAAATTGATCCATCAATTAAGCAAGAGGGGGCTTTTAAATCACCGCAAAAAGTAACATTTGATTTTCAATATCATAAAAAACTAAATGATGAAGAAATAGATTTAATAGAAGATGAAATTAACAATATTATAGATAAGAAAATAAAAGTAGAGGTTCTAAATTTAACTTTAGAACAAGCACAAGCCATGGGAGCAAAGGCTTATTTTGAAGATGTTTATAAAAAAATAAAAGGAACTTTAAGGGTAATTAAAATTGGGAATGAGAGTTGTGAACTTTGTGGAGGAACACATGCACATAACACGAAGGAAATTGAGGCATTTAAAATTATTAGTCTTTCACCACGTGGATCAGGTAGCTGAAGAATTGAGGCTATCACATCTTTTGAGACAATTAATAACTACATGAAACAACAAGAACAAAATATTAAAGAAGAATTAGATTTCTTAAAAAAGGAATATGAAAAATTAGCTATTAAATCTCCTGAATTTGAAAAAGCCTTAAAGCAATTCCAATTTAATCCAAGACAAAATAGAAATAACATATTATTGTTGAATCAAATTAATAATTTATTTAAAGAAATTAAAATTAAAAATGAAAAAAATAATGCTCAAAATGAAATGATTCTAATTAAGAAACATCTCTTAGCAAATGTGAATGACACTTTTGTTGTTTGTGCTTTTAATAATTTACAAAATAAAAATATTTTTAATGCTCTAAGTGAAATGATTAATGAATATCAAAACAATGTTTTTATATGCTTAAATTATGTTGATAATAAAACTCAATACTTAATAGCTACCAATAATTGTAATAAAAAATATAATTTAAATAATCTGATAAAATTAATTAATAATAATTTTGATGGAAAAGGTGGAGGAAAAATAAATTTTGTTCAAGGAGGAGCAAATAAAAGAATTAAAGTTGAAGATATCAATTATTTAATTGATAAGACATTTAAAAGTGAGGATTAATATGAAGAAAAAAAGTAAGTGTCATTGTGGATGTGAAAATTGTAATTGTAATAATAATTGCAGCTGTAATGAAGATTGTAGATGTAATTGCGATTGCAAATGTGATTGCAAGAAAAAATAAATAAAACTAATCTGAAAAAGCATTAGATGTTTCAAACTCAAATCTATTTTCTTTAATAATAACTACTTTAATTTTATATTTTCTAACTATTGGATTGTTTTCAATTGCCTTTTTAATTTTGTAAGCAAGAATTTCTAAATCTGAATTATGTTTTAATTTAGTTGGATTGGCAATTACTCGTAAATTTCTACCAGATCTAATTGCATAACAACTATTAACTTCATCAAATTGATTTATAATATTTTCTAATTCTTGAACTCTTTCGAAATATTCGCTAAATGAATTAATTCTAGCTCCCGGTCTAGAGGCTGAAATTAAGTCTGCTATCTTAGTAATTTGACTATATATATTATTTGCAACAACCTCATCATGATGAGATTGAATAGCATTTATAATATAATCTTCTAATCCTAAATTCTTAGCTATCTCTACTCCTAAATCAACATGATTCATATCTAATTCATAATCCATTGATTTGCCAATATCATGCAATAGTGCAGCTTTAGCAGCTTTTGTCTTATCAAGATTAAGCGATTCAGCAATTGCTGCTGCAATTTTAGCACATTCAATAATATGATTTAAAGTATTTTGTCCATAACTAGAACGATATTTCATTCGACCTAAATATTTATAAATTTCTTCATTTGGAAAAGTAATATTTAATTCTTCTAAAATAACATCTTTTGCATATTTAAAATTCTCTTCATTAAACTTATTAGTTTCTTCTTGGAAAATGGCTTCAATTTTTGAAAATTCAATAGATTTAGAAGCAAATACTTTTTTCAAAGTTCTTAATGTCAATTCTCGGCGTATTGGATTAGGAGAAGAGATAGTAATAATATTACTATCCTTTTCAATTATTAAATCAACTCCAGCAATATTTTCAAAATTCTTTTTATTTCTTCCTTCTTTACCAATAATTTTAGCTTTAATAGAATCATCAGGGATCTCAATGTTAGTGGTTGTCTTATCTTGAATTAATGGTTTAGAAATTCTCTCCATTGTTTCAACTAAAATTTCAGCTGCTTTTTCATTAGCAGTTTCCCAAGTACTATCTATATACTCTTTAACATCTTTATTAACTTGTGGAATGATTTCTTCATATATTAAAGTTTTATGTTCATTTGCAATTTGTTTTTTATCCAATTTAGATAATTGTTTTAATTTATTTTGATAATTTAAGATTTCTTTTTGATATTGATCTTTTAGAATGTTTAACTTAGCTAAATCATTGTTTATCTTTTCTTTATTAAGATTATCCTTTTTGACATTTATTTTTTTATTTTTTTTGA
>JAZOSV010000052.1:0-2751 GCA_045657345.1 Mycoplasma sp.
TTTAAAATACATAATGTCCTCTCAAAAGTAGTGTTTTTGAAGTGGACTAAAATCCCCTAAGGTCCTTTTGGGGGATTTTTTCGTCTACCCCACAGATACATTATATAGGGGTGTCCAAAAAGATGGGTATAAAAACATATAAAAACAAAACAGGTTTAAAATTTAAAAAATAATGTATAATTATATATTATGGGTTATATGTTCATATATTTTTTTAGATTATAAAAACATTCTAAAAATTTTTGTTAACTAAATATAAATATGTCATAAATTAAGTGCCCGTATATGAGGGGGTAAAAATGAAAAAGAATAAAAAAATTATAATAACTTCACTAGCAATTGGTTCATTACTTAGTGGAGCCACTTTAGCATTGACATTAAAATCAACTATTAATAATAGTATTGATTTTAAAAATAATTATTATGGGAATGATTCACAAAGAAGTAAGCTAATTGATAATTCAAGCAAATATTTTGTTAATGATGATCAATATAAAACAATTAATTTACTACAAAAAGATGGAAATATTTTTACTGGAAATATTATTACTGAATATCAACAAGCGTTTGCATCAACTCCAAAAGGCTTTATAATTCCGACAGATCAAGGTTTAGTATTAGTAGATAGTTCTACATTAAAGATAATTTCTAGCTTTAATGGTAATGACACATTAGGTAAAACTAGAAATATTATACAAACTGTTTATGATGAACCAACTAATAAAGTTCTAGTTGTTTCACAATTAAAAACTAATAATTCAAAAGTTATGGTTACTGCATTAAATGCTGATAATTTATCAAATCCAAAGACTCTAAAACTTGGTGACGGAAATGGAAGTGATCAATTAAATATGAGTATATCAGATCCTTTCCTATTCAATATTACTAATACTACTAACTCATGTTATGTATTAATACCTAGAGGTGAAGGTCATCTAAATACTCGTAAAGAACAAACATATCAGTTTTGATTAAGAAATGATAACAATGATCCTTTTGGTAACAAAACAAGTAATCAACCTACTAATAAAACACAATTAAGTAGAATAACATCTGGTTTTCAGGGTGATAATAAAACTCAGATTATTCAAGTAGGTGCTTATTTAATTAGTTCAACAAATGAAACAGTATTTGTAACATTAGAAAATGATCCTAGTTCTTCGACAATAAAAAATCGTGTTTACTATAAAACAGGTTGTTACCAAAATAATGGATTATCATATTCTGGTAAATATCAATCTAGTGCAATAACATCATTAAAATACATTAATCCACACATTATCTTAAGCTACAACACTGATTCAAGTCCTTATAATACAATTGGATTAAAATCAGTTGTTAACTTTAATGCATCTGCTACAGAAGTTGGAAATATTGTATATGATTGCAAATTTTCAATAGCATATAAACCTTTCATTAATGATAATTTTAAAAATTTACAGACAAGTGATAGTGATTCCATTAGCAATAGATATGATTATGATTTGCAAGTTTTAAATTACTCTTCAAAATTAAATAGAATATATGGATTTAGTTCATATTTAGCAAGTAATAATGCTGGGATTGTGCAATTTGAAAATATAAGTGCTATTTATGGTCTTTCTGATTTTGTTTATGATAATAGTGAAAAAGTAAAAATATTACCATTAATAGACTTTGCAAATAATAAAAAGCAAAAGGTTATAACACTTCCTTCATGAGATGGAAATCAATATTATTCATTTGTACCTAGCAATGGTGCTAAATATACTATTTATAATACTAAAAGCGGAATTAATAGTACATATGTTCCTTATAATTATGCTCCATATGCTTATAATACAACAATGCAAACAAATATAGATTTAAGCAATTATTCAACTATCAATTCCATTTCTGTCAATGATTCTAATGCAAAAACTAATATAGAGACTATTTTAAATAATTCATTAAATTCTAATGTTGTTAATGATGCAAGTTTTTTCAATCAATATATCATTGGTTCAAAAGCTACACTTGAAGATATTGTTAGAAATACTGATAATAATTCAATTACTGCAACTGTTAGTATATACAAAGCATATTTAAATGGAGAAATAACTATAAAAAAATTTAACAATATAAAATTTTTAGGCTTTAAACCAAAACTAACAATATTAAAAGGATCTGCAAGTATAGCTAGCATTGATTCTAATCTAGTTAATAAAACTTGAAAAGATGTTACAAATGTAGAGGCTTTTAAAAACAAGGTAGTTAGTTATTTTGATAATGGTGTTAAAACTCTATTTAATATTCCTTTAGGTGCTGACATAACTGTGGATAATGTTATTGATTCTAAAGCTCCAACTGGTGAGGTTTCATTTATATTAAATATCTCTAAATATATTGATAGTAATAATACAGAACAAAGTAATGGTAAATTCGCTTTTACTATTCCAGATTTTGCTAAATATAATTCAAAAGTAAAAGTTACAGCAAATCAAGTGTTTAATTATGGTAATGAAGTAGATATTGCAACTGTCACAGAGGAACAAATTAAAGCATTTGTATTAAAAAAAGTACAAGCAGGTGAAATTTTTGAAGGTCAATTTATTAATAAAAATTCTGTGAGTGATTTAACTGCTAATGATTTAGTTATTACACTAAATAAGGATATGAATGCTGATAGTGGTAAAGGACAATATACTGTGACTGTATCTTTAAAGAAAGAAGCAGCTTATAATGAAGGTCAACAAGCGACACAAAATTTAACAACACCTAGCTTTATTATTA
>JAZOSV010000053.1:0-8419 GCA_045657345.1 Mycoplasma sp.
AAAATATAAAAATTATTTTTTATTTAAAAAGATTGAATCAATTTTATTTAACATTATTTGCTTAATATTAATAAACTATCACTAGATATAGAGTTAATATAAGTTGCTTTAATTTTATCATCATTAATTAGCTTTTCAAAATATGGTGTAGATTTATCTAAGATTAAATAATCAGCAGTAATATTTGCTGAAAATTTATTTACAAAATTATCAATTGATAATCAGTTATTGCCAAAATAATTAAATTGTCAATCAAAAAAATTCATTCTAGTATACATTCAATATCTTATATCAGCTATATTTTTTCCATATATTGCTTCCATTAATGAAACATCTAAATTATTACTAGATGGTAAATACATGGAACCAACATTATCAATTACAAATGTTTTACTTTTTATATTTAATGCTTTAATTTGTTTAATATCATTATTTGTTAAAAGTTTAATATTTTGAACTACATTTTTGTTAAATAATGAAAATTGCTCCTTATTAGGAATATTTACTACATTAGTAATAATTAATATTAATGAAAAGATTAATGTATAAACTAATAAAAAAGGAGCAATTATTATTTTTTTGTTTTTATTAAATCAGATAACTAATCTATTAGTATCAAATTTTATCCTTGATTTGAAGAATGACATTATCACCATATATAACATTAATGCTATCAAGAAGAAATTGCAACTATCAAAATTGAAAAAAATAGTTGTACTAACAATTCTTCACATTGAGCTATTATTAAAACCAATAACTCAGGCAAAGAAAACAGTGATTGCAACAAGAATTAAATTAATGACTAGCAAATATCAATAATCGTTTTCCTGTTTTTTATTTTTAATTAATATAAATAATAGAGGTAAACCAATTGACCCAGATAAAACTAACATTCCTCATTCATATCATTGATCAAACTGAATTTTATATCCAATTGCAAAATATAAAATAATAACTAATGTACATATTAATGCAATAATTATTGCTGTAATAAAAAATCATTTTTTGCTTGTTAATTTGCTTAAACCCTGTCAATTGATAAATTTATTTTCAATACTATTTTTCTTTAATTTATATTTAAATAAAAAAATAGTAATGGCAATACTCAATAAAATAAGTAGTAGCAATAAGAAAAGAACTAAGCACAAGTTATATGTAACTTTATTACCTAATATAACAAAAAGGAAAATAGGCAAGGGAATGCTTGCTATAAATAAACTAGTACTATTGTTTATAAAATATCTAACTCCTTTAAAAAATAAATAAAAAAATATGATGCCTATAGTGATAATAATTGACATCATTAAACCAGTAATAGAAAAGAATTCACAAAATAATAAACAATAAGGAATTTCTCTCTCCTTTTTAGTAATAAGACATATAACTACAAATAAAATAATTGAAAATTGAATAAACAAGTTGCCAGAAATAACAAAAGGGTTGAAAAACAACATTAAAATAACTAAAGGAATGAAAAATAAAATTTTAATAACTCAAAGTTTTTCACTATTTTTATGGATGTGGTCTAATCAATCATTAATATAGCTAATCAAAACTAAGAAGAAAGTAAAAGGTGTAAAAAAATTAAAAAAAATAGGAATTGTGTTATCTCATATCAAACTATATGATGCATATATATAATAACTTGATGTATATCTATATGTATCATTATAAGATGGTAGTTGATTAAACTCTTTAAAATGTGAAGACAAATCTAAATAGTACCCTGTATCTGAAAAATGATTGTTAACAAATAATAATAAAAATGCAAAGATAAGGATTGATGCTAATATTAGTCAATTTTTTTTAAATGTTGATAGTAGAACAATTTTATAACTAATATTTTCATGCTTATTTTTATATCTTATAAATCAAAATATAAAAAAAGAAATATATAAAAGCATTAATGTGAAAGTCCATGATAAGGAAATTATGCTATAGAGTTTATAAGTTATATTTTTATCTAAAAACAATAAAATAGTACCAACAAAAGAAATTGCTCCAATAAAAGAGGTAATAATAATTGCTGGGCTAATATTATTTTTGTTATCGATTTCTTTATAAAATATTATCAAAAAATAGGAAATAAAAAGAAAAAACAATAATATTAAAATCATAATTTTATTATTATATATATATATATATAATTATTCAAAAATAAAATTAAGTTCTTGCTTCAAAAAATGATTTTATATTCAATTTATAATAACAAATAAATAATATTTTTAGATATCATGGCAATCATTTGAACTCAAGTTTATTTGATATTGAAAATTTAATTCTAGCTTCATTAATAATTGATCTAATTTTTTTATTAGCTAGTAGATAACACACCAATTCAGGATTTGTTTGATTTAAATGCTTTAACGAATTAACAACATTATTTTTCTCTAATTGATCATTAAAATTAATTTTCTGATAACAATGCAAGCGACGTTGATACCTTAAATTATTAGCTTTATGAATTAATTTGTTATAAAAATTAATATCATCAAAAGTTACTGTTTTATTTTTTATCACCTTTTTAATTAGCCTAGTACTAAAAAAGAAAACAGATGGAATAAATAATGGTGTTGACATTTGTTTAAAATCATATAATCGTTTTTTTCATAAAAAAAAGAAAGGACTCCTAGTCATCATTGTCTTTTTGATGTCATAATTTTTATACTGGCTAGCATAAATATCATATTGATGATAAATGATATTAAGATTATTTAAAATGTTATATGAATAAATATCTCCACTATTGATGATATTAATTAAGTCATTTTTTAGCCATCTTTTTTTATTAATTAATTTCAAGTTCTGTTCTAGATTCTTACTCTTAGAATTAATAATTCTAATATTCAAAAAACTAAATTCATCTAACATTTTTTTAGATATTGGCTTATTTTTTAAGATAATCACATTAATAAGACTTAAATCATATTGTAATAATTTAATAGAATTTAATGTTTTGTACAAATCATCATTCAAGTTTCTAATAATAAATGTATGAGTATAGCTACTGATCCCTTTTTTACGTTTAATTCTAATGACTGTAAATTTATAAATGGTCTTTATAATCATTAAAAACAAAGCTATTAAGCCAATAATAGTTGTTGAATAAAAAGTGAAAACACGTCAAATAAAAATAGAATTATTAACAACCAATGTTAGTTGATTACTATTTTGTAAAACATTGTTGCTTGAATTTTTAATTAAAACAGATAAAACTAATTGTAATGTACCTTCTGCTCCTGGAATAGGAACATAGTTATTAGCTGTACTAGCAACATTAACATAATTAAATAGATCACCAAAATTAAAATTTAATTCTGGTGCTAATAATTTAAAAGCTACAATTAATGTACAATAATAAAAAACATTCCAAACTAATATCCCTAAAACTATCAAAGTAATATATTTATAATCTGACATTTCAGCTTTAAATATTTTTTTAAAGATTGCTTTTTCTTTAAATTCAAATTTAATTTGTTCTTTTGTTTTGTAATTTAAATGAATTAATTTTTTAAATCAATTAAAAACTAAATTTAAAAAATAATGGAAATTTTTAGAGTTAGATATTAATGTCCAAAAAATGGTAGCACAAATGTCAAAAAGTAATGCAACAAAAATGGCTCAAAAAGATATCAATCATTCTATATTGTTAGCAAGGTGATGATAATCCTTACACAAAATAAAAAATGAAGGTCAGGTCAGAACTATTTGAATATAAGGATTGATAACTGTAAAAGTAGCAACAATTGCTGTTGCTTCTTTAATCTCCAAACCTCGTTTTTTAAGTCAATAAATTATAAAGGGTTCATAGCCCATAGCAAAAGGAGTAATGCCTGCAATAAAAAAGGTAATAAAGCAAAATAATACTCAATTGTATCACTCAACAAAAATTTTTCTTTTTTTTAATTTATACCAATATGGAATAACACGAAAAAAACAATTATAAATTGGAAATAACACTAAAAGAAAAACTCATGCAAAAAATGTTGGACTTGTTTTATAAGATGAAGTCAATAAGGTTCCAATATTTTTAAAATTAATGTCTAATAAAAATGTATAAGTTAAATAAATAATTAAGATAAGAATAGGAACTGCAATAGAAAACAAAATAATTTTTTTCTTAGTGAAAAACTTTTCTTTATTTTGTTGTTCTATTCGTATCTTTTTTGTTTCCATATCATATTTAAAATTAGAACATTGATAAATAAAATTTACTAATAAGAACTATAAACTCTTAACGTATATAATTTTTTTAATTTCTTTTTCAATATCTTTCATTACATCCATGCCAAAGCCTTCAACTTCACATCATTTTGGTAATTGTTCTTGTCATCTTTCTTTATCAAATTCAAACTCATCGCAATCAACACTTTTAGTTGTCTTTTGTACTTTCCCAGCAGAAAACTTCAAGAAATCTTTTTTACCTGATAAAAGCTTTACTGGATTAAAATCAGTTTTAATATCTCTTTTTTTTGATACTTCATTTGTCTTAACTTGTACTTTATATCCTACTTTAGTCGCTGTTACTTTAATATCATATTTAGTAATTGCCATTATTTATCCATTCCTTGTTTAAAATTATAATAAAAATTATTTTTTTATTGTCTTTTCTTTTTTAGTATTTCACTCGATTATTTTTAATAAAGCTTTTTCATGCAAAATAATCTCTTCAATTGCTTCCTCATCAATTGATTTTTTAATTTTTTCAATTGGAGTATTATATGATTTAGAAATTAAGTCATATCTTTCCTTAATTTCCTTTTCATTAGTATCAATTTTTTCTTTTTGAATAATATAGTCTAAAGCCCCATAAACTACAATATTAGATTTAGCTTGCTGAGTTAATTCTTCTTGAATTTGTGCTTTTGTTTTATGTACCATTTTTAAGAAATCGTCTTCTTTTAATTTCATTTGTTGTAATTGTTGTTGATATTGTTGATAAATTTTGCTTTTTTCATCTTCAATCATAACAAGTGGAATTGTTTTATATTTTGAATTATTAAAAATAGCTTTATTAATTTGAACAATATTTTCTTGATTAAATTGTTGTTTTTTAATTGCAATAATTTGATTAGCAAGAAAATTTCTTAATTCATCGACTGTATTTACATTATTAAATTTTAAAGATTTAACAAATTTATCATCTAAAACTGGTTTTTCAACTTTATTAATATTATGAATTTTTACTTTAAAAGTAACTGGCTTTCCAGCTAAATCTTTAGCATGATATGTTTTCGGGAAAGAAATATTAATATCCTTTTCATCACCAACCTTTAAACCAATCATTGCTTCTTCAAAGCCTGGAATAAATTGTTTTGATCCAATTTCTAATTTATATTTTTCTGCTTTGCCACCTGGAAATTCTTTACCATCAATAAAACCAACAAAATCAAATTCTACTTGATGACCATTCTCAATCTTGCTATTTGCTAATGGTACTAACATTTTTTCACGATTCATTAATGCATTAATTTCATTATCAATTTCTTCATTACTAGCTTCTGCTGTTTTGATATTAACATCTAAATTTTTATAATTATCAATTGTAATTTTAGGATTAATTCAATAAGTAGCATCATAAACTAATTCTGATTCATTAATATCAGTAACATTTACACTTGGAGATGGATAAACTTCTACATCTAAATTTTTTACTTTTTGATCATTGTCAATTTCTAAAACACCATTATTAATTGCTTTATTAGCTGCATTTGACAATATGTTTGCCATATTTAAATGTTTTTTAGCTTCACTAATAGGAACTTTCCCTTTGCGAAAGCCATCTATTTTTAGATTAGCACAAGCGTTTTTCATTTCCTTATCAATAGCTTTCTTTCATTCTTCTCCAGATGAAACTATTTTAATGACAACTTTATCTTCTTCTTTTTTAATTTCTTTGATATTCATAATGTCCTTTCTAAAAATGACAAATAACAAAAGAAATAATTATGGCAACTACAATAATAACAATTGTGAATATAACAACAGATATTAATCTTAATTTTAATGATCTTCGTTTAGCTAACATTAGTTGTTCTTGCTTATTTTGTTCTTGTAATTTTTTATCCATAAATTATTTTATGTAATTATCTAAAATATCAGTAATGTCATTTGATTTGATTTGTTCTTCACCAAATAATGAATTAGTAATATTAATTACAGATTTAATTATATCACTATTATTGAAGTGAATTTTATTGGGTACAAACTTTGTTGCTAAAACTTGAATCAAACTAATAGCAATTTCTGATTTTGAAATATTTTTGGCAAAATGTTTTTCTAATTCTTTGCATAAAATAATCACTTGCTTATTTAATTCAGTTTGAATGATTGGATTAAGTTTAAACATTTGATTTAAATAATTATTGTAAAAATTAAATTCATAATCCATTTTTGCTGATTGTAGAAAATTAAATAAGATAGATTTTGATACATTATCTATTTTTTTATCACAAAAAATTTTCTCAATAATGCTGAAATCTGTTTTATCAAATTCTTCTCCATATTTAGTTAAAAGTAAATTAAAATAAACATCGTCAAAAGCATGTTTCTTTTCATCATAAATTTTATTTCAAATTTCTAACTTACTCATGTTACTAATTTTCTTTTCATACTCAACTTCCTTTTGTTCAAAAATAGTATCATCTCTTATTTGAATTAATTTCTGATAATATTCAGTTGGGATATATGGTTGCTCTAATTCACTATCAATAATAACTAATGCATCATTGTACTTTTGTTCTTGAATTAATTTTAAAATATCTTTGCATATGCTAGTGTAATATTCATTAATATTTTTTATGCTCATTGTCTAATTCCTCTAAATTTAATTTCCTAGTTTTTCATCTTCCAGCTGATAAACGATCAAAAATTTTATTATACTCATTAACTTTTTCAATATTAAATTCTTCAACCAATGTTTTGTTCTTCAATAACTCTTTTACTTCTTGTTCAACATCTCTAATAATTTTTATAAGTTCTTCACTATATCCATAGTTTGTAATTCCTTCTTCAAATTCTTTAATATCTACTTCACATCAACTGCCATTAATAGATACTTTGAAATCTAAATCAAAATCATAGTATTTAAAGGCACATTCCTCATAAATAAACTTAGATGAGATATTAATATAATAACTTAACTTATTATTGTCTTGGACAGTAATAATCATGTTATATCATTTATCCTTAAATAAAACTCAAAAACATCTCTTTTTTAACACAGATTTAAAATATCTTTTAGTATTAAACTCTGCAGTAATAATTTCAGCATCATCACTACCTAATACGTAATAATCATCAGTTTTAGCAACAACTATTGGAAATTCTCATGATCGGTATAATCACCCATTAAATTTATATGCATGAACAATTACTCTTTTGCCCACATATATATGTTTATCATTTACATAGTTCATTGAAAAGCGATTAATTCTTGTTAATTGCTTTAGCTATTCTAGATTTAATTCTATTTGCTTTATTTTTATGAATTCTTTTTACCTTTGCATCTTTATCAGCGACAGAATAAGTCAAAGATAAATCTTCAGGTTTTTTAGATAATCTAGTCTTTTTTACAATTGTTCTACGTTTAGAATTAAGTGAATGATTCTGTTTAGATTTCTTTTTATCTTGGATATGTCTTTTTTTATTAGACTTAATATTAGCCATTTCTATCCTTTCATTTATAAAATTAAAAGACATATAGATTATATAATAAAAATTAACTATGATTGCATTTAGTTATTTATATCTAAACATTAGTTAAGTAACAAGGAACACTTGAGTTTTTAATCTTAATATCATATCAATAGATAAATAAATTATTCTAAATCAGCTAGTTCTTTTTTGATGGTAGGACAGTTTTTAATTTGTTTGATGTCTTCTTCTACATGATCTAGTCTAACTTCAATTTTGTCTAATCGATCTTCGATTTTATCTAACCGATCATTGATTGGTTGCGACTTAACATCAATTAATTGACCTAATTGTTGTAATTGCAAGTCACTAAACCCTTGGTTTTGATTATTATTTGATGATTTCATAATTTATGTTCCTAAATAAATAGTTTATTGAGTGGCATTTTCATCTTCATGTACTTTAATAACATAGTTTCATATTCTATTTTTTAAAGCTAATAAAAAATCCTTCTTGTTAAATTTAATCATAAAATAACTCCTTTTGATTTAATTTCAGGTTTTAATAGTATCTATTAAATGTCTCCATCTTAAATAAAGGAAAAAAATGTTATTTTTCATTTTTATTTATCTAAAATAAAATTTTTAGTCTACATATTGGTAGATGGATTGTATTTTTTAAAAATAATCATATTGTAAGCAGAGGAATAAAATTAATCATTAATAAGCTTACTTTTTAGAAAAAAATTCTTTTAAAAATACAAAAATATAGCAAATATTTTATC
>JAZOSV010000054.1:0-21787 GCA_045657345.1 Mycoplasma sp.
ATCATGAGTTATTTGAGTGTATAACATAATTGCTCCCTTTCCGTACTAAAGGGGGCACTTTTTTATATATTTACAAAATTAAAAAGTGCTCCACCTTTATTTTATCAAAGGCGTTGCACTTAATAATTCAATTTGGGATAAATATATAATATTTATATATTTATGTTAAAATTATTTAGTTTTGTAAACAATTAATTTAAGTTTAAATAAGAGTTTTCTTATTAAAAGGAGTAACTTATGTCTACTGAACAAAAAAAAGAAACATATACTTCCGATAGCATTGATGTATTAGAAGGACTAGAACCTGTTAGAAAAAGACCAGGGATGTATATTGGTTCTACTGGAGAAAAAGGACTTCATCATATGATTTGAGAAATTGTGGATAACTCTATTGATGAAGCAATGGCTGGTTTTGCTACACAAGTTAAAGTCACTATTTGTAATAATTCCTCAATTAGAGTCGAAGATGATGGTAGAGGAATTCCTATTGACATAAATGCAAAGACAGGTAAATCAGGAGTAGAAACAGTTCTAACAGTTTTACATGCTGGTGGAAAATTTGATAATTCATCTTATAAAGTTTCTGGTGGATTACATGGTGTTGGTGCTTCAGTAGTTAATGCTTTGAGTGATTGATTCAAGGTTTGAGTTGTGAGAGAAAATAAAGAATATTTTATGGAATTTAGAAATGGTGGTCAAACTGTTGCTCCATTAAAAGAAATTGGTATTAATAATGATAAAATTCATGGTACTACAGTTGAGTTTTTTCCTGACTTTTCAATTATGGAAAAAAATGATTGAAATGAGTCAAAAATTATTGAACGATTAAAAGAATTAGCTTATTTGAATAAGGGTTTAAAAATAATTTTTAATTCAGAAATTTCTGGTAACAAACAAGAATGACTTTTTGATGGTGGTCTTAAACAATTTGTTGAAGAGTTGAACCGTGATAAAGAAGCATTAATTCAAGATGTTATTTATGGTGAAAAAAACGAAAAAGTTAAAAAAGCTAATGGTAAAGATCCTGAGAATGCTGAGGAATATGATATTTCGTGTGAAGTTGCTTTTCAATATAACAGAACTTATAACAATTCATTACACTCTTTTTGTAACAATATTAACACTATTGAAGGTGGTACACATGAAGAAGGTTTTAGACTTGCAATAACCAAAGTCATAAATCGTTTTGCACTTGAATGAAAATATTTAAAAGAACAAGATGAAAAAATTACTCGTGATGATGTAGTTGAAGGTTTAACAGCTATTATTTCTATTAAACATCCTAATCCACAATATGAAGGTCAAACTAAAGCTAAATTAGGCAATACTGAAGTTAGACAATTTGTTAATGGAATAGTGACTCAAATTTTTGAAAAATATATGTTAGAGAATCCTGAAGAGGGACAAATTATTGTTAAAAAAGCAATGAATGCTATGGAGGCTAGAAAGAAAGCACATGAGGCTCGTGAAGCAACAAGAAGAAAATCTCCTTTTGCAACCAATTCTTTACCAGGTAAATTAGCGGATTGTTCTAACCGTGATCCTGAACTTTGTGAATTATTCATTGTCGAAGGTGATTCTGCAGGTGGATCAGCTAAAACTGGAAGAGAAAGAGAATTTCAAGCTATACTACCGCTAAAAGGAAAAATTATTAATGTTGAAAAAGCTAAGACAGAAAAAATATTTGCAAATGAAGAAGTTTTAAATATGATTACTGCTATTGGGGCAGGTGTTGGCCCAGAATTTAATATTGAAAAATTGAGATATAGTAGAATAATTATTATGACAGATGCTGATGTTGATGGCAGCCATATTAGAATTTTAATGTTAACTTTCTTTTATAGGTATATGACTCAATTAATTACAAATGGTCATGTTTTTATTGCTCAGCCTCCTTTATATAAAATTTCATGATCTAAAACAGTTAAATATGCTTACTCAGATGAAGAACTGGAAAAAATTAAATCTGAGTTTGGTAATGTTAAATTCAATATACAAAGATATAAAGGTCTTGGAGAAATGAATCCAGCACAGTTATGAGAGACTACAATGGATCCAGAAAATAGAATTTTATTAAAAGTAACATTAGAGGATGCAGTGTTAGCTGATAAATGCTTCACAATGTTAATGAGCGATGACGTACAACCACGTAAAAAATTTATTTCAGAAAATGCTAAGTATGTGAAGAATTTAGATATTTGATAAAGTGAGGTAAAAATTATGTCAATTGGAAAACCAAAGAAAAGTCGTTTATCACCTGAAGAAATTAAAGATCAGTTACAAAAAACTGTTGTTCATGATAGACCAATTGTTAAAGAATTAGAAACTTCTTTTATGGATTATGCAATGTCTGTAATTATTTCAAGAGCATTGCCTGATGTAAGAGATGGTTTTAAACCTGTACATAGAAGAGTTTTATATGCTGCATATTCTTTAGGAATGACTCATGACAAACCATATAAGAAATCAGCTCGTTTAGTCGGTGAAGTTATTGGTAAATTTCACCCACATGGTGATACAGCTGCTTATGAAACAATGGTTCGTATGGCACAAGATTTTTCAATGCGTTATACATTGATTGATGGTCATGGTAACTTTGGTTCTATTGATGGTGATAGTGCTGCTGCTATGCGTTATACTGAAGCAAGATTATCTAAGATCTCATCTGATATTTTAAGATACATTGATAAAGAAACAGTTGAGTTTGTTGAAAATTATGATGGCTCTGAACTAGAACCAACTGTTTTGCCTGCTATATTTCCTAACTTATTAGCTAATGGAACAACAGGAATTGCAGTTGGTATGGCAACTTCAATGCCTCCACATAATTTAAATGAAATTTGTGATGCTGTTAAAGCATTATCTTTAAACGAAAATCTTACAATTGAAGAGTTAAAGCATTACATTAAAGGTCCTGATTTTCCTACAGGAGCTGAAATAGTTGGGGAAAAAGGTATTAATGATTATTTTAATACTGGTATTGGTTCAGTCACAATGAGATCAAAGTATGAAATTGAGGAATTGGATGGTGGTAAATCACAAATTGTTATTACTGAAATTCCTTATATGGTTCAAAAAGTTAAATTAATCAATCGGATTGTGGAATTGGTTGATGAAAAGCAAATTGATGGAATTGTTGATTTACGAGATGAGACTAGTAGGGATGGGATTAGAATTGTTATTGAATTAAGAAGAGATATAGTTCCTGAAGTTTTATTAAATAAACTGTTTAAGACAACAAATTTACAAACTAACTTTAGTGTTAATAATTTAGCATTAGTTAATGGTGAGCCAAAGGTTTTGAATATTAAAGACCTATTATTTGAATATTTAAAACATCAATACAACATTTTGATAGCTAGATATAATTATGATTTGAGAAGAGCACAAGAGCGTGAACATATTCTTGAAGGTTTAGTGATAGCAGTAGATAATGTTGATGAAACTGTAAAAATTATTAGAAATGCTAAAACTGATGAAGAAGCACAAAATAAATTAATTGAGAGATTTAAACTATCTGAAATTCAAGCAAAACATATTTTAGATATGAAATTACGTCAATTAACAGGATTGCAAATCGATAAATTAAAAAATGAATTAGAACAATTAAAAATTACTATTATAGATTATAAAGATATTTTAAGCAACAAGAGTAGACAAGTTACTATCATCGGTGAGCAATTAGATGAATTAAAAAATAAATATGGTGATGAGAGAAAAACAAATATTCTTTATGGTATTACAGCTAACATTGATGATGAAGATTTAATTCCAGTTGAAGATATTGTTATTACTATGAGTAAGCGAGGTTATTTAAAACGAATTCCTGTTGATGCTTATCGTAATCAAAATCGAGGTGGAGTTGGTGTTCAAGGTTTAAAAGTAAATGATGATGATGATGTAGAAAAAGTAATTGTAACCACTACTCATACTGATTTATTATTTTTCACTGATCTTGGTAAAGTTTATCGGATTAGAGCGCATGAAATTCCTCCAAGTTCTAGACAATCAAAAGGGATTCCGGCTATTAATATAATTAACATTGAAAAAGGGGAAGAAATTTTATCAATGCTACCAATTGATAATTATGAAAATAGCTTTTTATTTTTTGTAACTAAAAAAGGGATTGCGAAGCGGACTGACTTAGTTAATTTTGAAAGTATTAGAGTCAATGGTAAAATAGCTATTACACTTCGAGAAAATGATAAATTATTTGCTGTCCATAAAACAAAAGGTGATAGCGAAATATTTATTGGTGCTTCCAATGGTAAATTAGTGCGATTTAATGAAGAATTAGTAAGAGATATGGGAAGAGTTGCTACTGGTGTTAAAGCTATTTCATTAGAAGATAATGAATATGTAGTTGGTAGCGGTACTTCTGAAGAAGGGAAATTTGTTTTATCAATTGGAGAAAAAGGAATTGGAAAATTAACTGAAGCTGATTCATATCGATTAACCAACCGTGGTGCTAAAGGTGTTATTACATTAAAAGTTACAGAAAAAACAGGTTTATTATCATCAATAAAATTGGTGCATGGTGATGAAGAATTATTTATAATTTCTACTTCTGGAAAAATTATCCGAATGTCAGTTAATCAAATTAAGAGTATTTCAAGAAACACTTCTGGTGTTAAATTAATGAATTTGGATGATAAGGAAAAAGTAAAATCTATTTCAATTTTTAAAGCTGATGAAGCAAGTGAGCAAACTATTGCAGAACAAGAACAAAATAGTTCTCAGGAAAATCTAGAATAAAAAGGTTAAACAATGACTAGTTTTGAAATAAAATTTTCAAAAAAATTTGAGGTTGAAAATTTAGATTTTTCAAAAACTTTAGTTATTGTTCCATCTTATAATGAAGCAATGAATATAGAGAGAGCAATTAATAATTTGTTAAAAATTAAAAATATTAATTTTATTATCATTGATGATTGTTCTACTGATAATACAGAAGAAATTTTAAAGAATAAAAATTGAAACTATATTAGAAATTCAAAAAACTTACATTTAGCTAAAAGTTTTAAAGTAGGAATTCAATATGCTATTGATAATAATTATAAATATGTTATTCAATTTGATGGGGATGGCCAACATGATTCAAGTGCTATTCCAGAAATGATTTATTATGCTAGTAAAGGATATGATATTGTTTTGGCATCTAGATATTTAAATGATAGTGTAAATATTACTACTAATAAAAAATTGGCACACAAAATTTTAAGAGCTGTTTTTTTTATTAAAACATTTAAAACTATTTCTGATCCAACATGTGGTCTGCGTTTGTATAATTGACAAGCAATGGAATTATTATTAAAGAATAAAAAATTAGAACCTGAATTATCAACTATTGCTTATTTCATTAAAAAAGAAAAAATGAAAATTAAAGAGATTTCGACAATTGTTTATGAAAGAGATTATGGGGAATCAACATTTAAAAATAAATGAAAAATTTTTTCTTATATGAATCAACAATTTTGAGGAACATTATTCTTACCTAAAAGGATAAAAAATGAATAGAATTTTTGATACTAATATTATTGTTATTTTTGATATGGAAGTACTTTCATTTGATTTAGATCATAAAGTATTAGTGCAATTCTCAGCACGTCGCTTTAAAAACAATGAAATGACACATAAATTAGACATTCTAATCAATGAGCCATACATTAAATTAAATGAGGATTTTGTTAAAAGGACAAGGATAACTAAAAAACTTTTAGCAACTAAAGGTATAAGTTATCAAGAAGCTTTAGAAAAGATTTATCATTTTATTGGTAATGATACCTTAGTTACTTATAAAGGTAATTTTTATTATTTGCATTTGTTATGAAATATGTTTGATAATAAATTAAAAAACCCAACAATTGATATTATTGATATTGCCCAAGATTTAAATATTATTCATGGTAATCCAGATAAAATTTCTTTAGAAGATATAGCAAATAGTTTGAATATTAGCTTCAATAATCAACGTTGACACAATGCAAGTTATGATGTTTCCATAATTGAAAAAATATGATTTAAAATTAAATCTATTGTAAGGAAGGTAGGAGAATATGAACAAGAAGATTACTAAGGCAGTTATTCCGGCAGCAGGATTTGGTACTAGATTTTTGCCTGCATCAAAAGCAATTCCAAAAGAGATGTTTCCTATTATTGATAAGCCAACTATTCAATACATTGTTGAAGAAGCAATTAATAGTGGTATCACTGATTTGTTAATCATTGTTAGTAGTAATAAGAATAGTATTCTAGATCATTTTGATTACAATTTTGAATTAGAACAAAAACTTCTACAAAAAAACAAACATAAAGAAGCCATTTTAATAAAAGATTTTACTGATAAAATTAGAATTCAATATATTAGACAAAAAGAAGCATTAGGATTAGGACATGCTATTTTATTAGCAAAAGAATTTGTTAATAATGAACCGTTTGCTATTTTATTAGGCGACGATGTTGTATTTAAAGAAAAAAATGATAAACCTGCTATCTTGCAATGCATTAATGCTTTCAATAAAGTTAAATCATCAATTGTCGGAGTACAAACAGTTAAAGATGATGCCATTCATAAATATGGAATTGTAGAACCTAAAAACATTAAAGATGTTGCTAGTGGTTTATTCCAATTAAAAAGTGTAGTAGAAAAACCAGATAAAAAAGATGCTCCTAGTAATTTAGCAATTCTTGGGCGTTATGTTCTAACTCCTAAAATTTTTAGTGAATTAGAAAAGACCAAGAAAGATATTAGAAATGAAATTGAATTAACTGATGCAATTCTTTTGTTAATGAAAAAAGAAAAAGTATATGCTAAGCAATTCACAGGAAAGCGTTTTGATATTGGTTCAAAATTAGGTTATGTAATGTCTTTTATTTACTTAGCTTCCAAAGATAATGACATTAGTTTAGATATCAAAAACTATATTTTAGATGTTTTTAAAAAATAATTTATATATCTATAATATATAACCCAATATCAATGCTTTTTAATTGCTAAAGAATAAAGTATAATTTAAATATAAATCTTTATTTTTAAAATATGAGAGCCTTATATGTTCGGTTTTAAAAAAAATAAAAAAACTACAAATATAAAAACTAATAATGAGTTTTATGATAGAAATGGTCCAGTATATCAAGCTGCTGAGCATTATAGTGTAAAGCCTGAATATTTCAATTATGATAAGATCCAACTTAATAAATTTTTAACAGATGATGAAACATATCGCAACAAACTTTCTAGAGATAATAAAATTTGTGACAAGTTTGAAAATTGAGTATGTAATGATAATTGTTGCTGTGAACAAAGATATATTAGTGATATGCAAGCAATGAATGAAATTAATAATAAATTAGAAATGGAATCTTTTCTTTCATTAGAACATGCTAGAAAAGCATATAATGAGAATCAAAAATTTTTTATTAATTATGATGGTACTTGGTTATCCCAAGTTAGAAAACCAAGAGATAATAATGAAAAGATTTTTTCTTTTTTCAGTTTACAAAAAAAGAAATATGCAGAAGATAATCAAGGTTTGACTGATGAAGATTATGCAAATATTTCTAAGAATCTTAGAGAACAAGCATATGCTATTTCTAATAAAACCAAAAGAATGTTATTAGATCAAAAAACCAAAATACTTGATCTAGAAAGTTTAAGAGATCACCATATTAATTCTAATATTGAGAGCGGTAAATATAAAAAGAGAGTGATTTATCAAGAAAAAGATTTCTTTTGAAATTTACGAAAAAATCCATATGCTGGTGTAGATCAAAAAGTATTAGCAGAGCACAATTATAATAATTTAATTAAGAAAGTAGATGATTGAAATAACGAATTTCAAAAAAATATTCCAATTAATCAATATAATATTAATGCAATTAATGCTGGACAAAATTATTTAGATCAACAAGCTAGACTTCAAGAACCAGAAAGTATTGTAGATATTGCTCGTGGTCAAAAAACAGCAAGTGATACGATTGATTTAGATAAATTAACTCCTTACAATGTTGTTAAGCCTAATATTAGAATTAATAAAAACAATAAACGAAATATTTCATTATAAAGAAAAATCCTCACTATTGTGAGGATTATTTTTGGTGCCGAATGGCAGAATTGAACTGCCGGCTAGACATTACCATTGTCTTGTTTTACCACTAAACTAATTCGGCCTTATATGAATTAAATAGCAATACCCATCAAGAAAAAAAGAAAACAAGGCAGTTCCAGGTGCTATAGGTTTAATAGCAATTGTTGCATCTGCATTGTTCATTTTAGCTTGATATACTTTTTAAATACTCTTTGACTTCCTTTTGATGAAAATGAACGAATTTCTGAATTAACAAGTCCTAATATTTATGTTTTTGATTTGAAATTGAATCAGTAGTTAGGATAATATTTTAGACTTCACTTTTTTGCTACTAATGTTTTGCCTATTAAACTAATTAGCTGCTATTTAATAAACTTAACAGCTGTTCCTAGATAACATTGTGATCCAGTAGTAGAAGTAGTATAAGGCTTAATTCCTATTACTGCATCTGCACCCATTTCTATAGCTTCTGCTTCTAATCTAGTAAGAGCTGATGATGCTGCCTCTTTTGATGAAAATCATGTTAAATGGTGGCCCATAACAAGACCTATAATTTCATATTTTTTGTTTGGGATTGTATCAGTTGTGGTTAAAATTATTTGTTTCTTCACTTTTGCTCCTTGTTAGATACTAGATTTGCACTAATATCGAAATGGTTTTACTAATTAAACTAATCTAACATATGGTGGAGATGACGGGAGTCGAACCCGTTTCCACAAAAAAATCTTTTGTAAGGTTTACAGTTTATCACTATTTTATTATTCTAAAATGAGGGAATAGTGCAAACCAATTTTAGATTTTTCCAATTTGTGCATTCATTTAAATTAACTTGAAAAAACATTAATCTAAATATATCTATTAATTTTTTGTTATTACTATAATAGATAATTCATAATAACATCTAGTTTAATCAATTAGTATGCTAAGTTGATTTGGTTAGAAGCCATTAGTTGATTAACTTCAAAAGGAGTAACTTCAACTTGTTTTTGTTCTTCTGCACTTATTGAACCTAGAGCTATAAGGGGCAGACCCCACTGCACTTACAAAGGACTTAGTCATGTCGAAACCGTGACATCCCCATTTACAATTTAGATTATATAATTTTTTGTGATTGCTAACAACAAGATAAGTCTTTTTACTTTATATAAATACATCCCTTATTATTGATATAATTATTTACATGAGAATTATTTTATTTGGTGGTTTTTTTAATCCTATTCATAATGGTCATATTCAAGCAGCATATAAAGCCATGCAAAAAATAAAAGCTAGAAAAGTTGTTTTTTTCCCTTCATATGAACCATTTGATAAAAAAGAAAATTATGAATATATTTCTATGTCAGATCGAATAGAAATGTTAAAACAAGTTATTAGAAATGTTCCTAATTTTGAATTAGATAATTTTGAATATTTAGTACAAAAAAAATGTTACATGATTGACCTGGTTAAGCATTTAAAAAATAAATACTATAATGATAATATTTACATCTTAATTGGTTCTGATCAATTAAATAGTTTAAAAACATGAAAAGATTATGATCAATTAATTAAACTAGCATCATTTATTTGTTATGAAAGAGATGATTATAAAATTAATGAGTCATCTTTATCAAAGCATGACTTTATTTGCATTCATAGTAATAATAATTCTATTAGTTCAACAAATATTAGGAAGAATATGTATCGATATGATTTACCCTATCGAGTTTTAAAGTATATCAATGATCATGGTTTATATTTTGTGAGTAGAGTATTACCATTTATGTCTTCAAAAAGATTTGAACACTCCATTCGTGTGGGACTGAAAGCTTATGAATTAATGCAAAAACATGATAAGGAAAAAGCTATTAAAGGCTGAGTAGCTGGGATATATCATGATATATGTAAAGAATTTGATAAAGAACAAATTGAGTTTTTAGCTTATCAAAAATATAATCTTGAACACACAGAGCATTGAAAAATTTTACATGGTATTGTTGCTAAATATTTTTTAAGAGAAACATTTAATTTTGATGATGAAGAAATTTTAAATGCCATTGCTAACCACACGAAACCGAACGAAAATAAAGAACAATTAACTACATTAGATAAAGTATTATTTTTAGCAGACAAATTAGAACCAAGTAGAACAGAAAAAGATGTTAGCAAAATTGATGAAATAAGAAAATTGGCAAATGTAAATTTAGATAAAGCATATAACAAATTATTGACCACTTTAAATGAAATGTATCAAGACAAGGTTGAAAATCTAAAAACTAAGGAATCTATATAATGTTAGGTATTATTCTTGCATTACCTGAAGAAATTAATAATTTATTAAAAGAAGTATTTAAAAATAAATATACTCATTTAATTAATAATAAAAAATTTTATATTATTAAGACTATTAATGAACAATCAGTTATTGTCACTTTTAGTGGAGTTGGTAAAGCTAATGCAGCTAGTACTTGCGCTTTATTAATTAATAATTTTAAAATTGATAAATGCATTAATATTGGCTCATGTGGCGGTTTATTAAACGTTAAACCATTAGATATCTTATTAATTGATAGAACAACATACGGAGATGTTGATGCTACTGCTTTTGGTTATGAAATTAATCAAGTACCAAAAATGCCTCCTTTTTATGCTACTAATGAAAATTTAAATAATTCAATTATAAAAATTCTTTCGCTTAGTAATTATGAATATAAATTAGGTTATTGCTATACTTGTGATTCATTTGTTAACAAATCCAACTTTGATAAATTTAATATTAATTTAAATAGTAATATTATAAGTGGTGTTGATATGGAATGTTGTGCTATTGCTCAAGTTTGTACTAGTATGAATATAAAATTCTCAGCTATTAAAATTATTTCTGATACATTAGAAAGTAATGCTAAATCAGAAAAACAATTTAATGATAATATTACTAAAATTGCTGAGATGATTGATACGTTGACATATAACATAGTACAAGCTATTTCTTATGAAGAAGAAAATGAGAATAAAAATTCATTCTAAGTTATATAATTAAAATGTCGTTGTAATATTAAGTTATGAACCATGTCAGGGTAGAAATACAGCAGCATTAAGTGACTTCTTATGTACAGCGACACTTTTTATTTTTTAATTAAATTTATTAGATCAATATGAATAAAAAAACATAGATTACTCTATGTTTTTTTATCTTATACCTATATTAATTAATAAAAGTTAAAATTATTTATCTATAGTTTTAGCTGTAAAGAAACTAGCAAGTGAGCCAATTGCAGCACCAATTCCACCACCAAATAATGCAATTCCTACACCCAAATGTAATCCCATTGTAGCAATTTCAAAAGAAGGGAATTTACCTAATTGTGCAAAAACAATAATTCCACCAATAATTAAGGCAGTAGCTGCAATAGCTCAAGCAATAACTGATAAAAATTTTCTCATATCTATCCTTTCATAATATCAACTCAATAATTATAGCCAAAATGCTAATTTATTAATAAGTAAATTTTAATTTTTATGATATTTTAAAATCACCTATTAAATAATTTTTATTTTAAATATTTATAATATTTTTTTATAATTGAAATATGGAAATATTTGATATTTTAATTATAGGTTCAGGTCCAGCAGGATTAGCTGCAGCAATATATGCTCAAAGAGCTAATTTAAAAAGTTGTTTAATTGAAAAGTCTGCTCCAGGGGGAAAAATTATTACAACAGCATCTGTAGAAAATTATCCTGGTTTTAAAAATATTTCAGGTCCTGAATTAGGGTATGCTATGTATGATCAAGCTATTAAATTAGGAGCTAAATTTATTAGCGGCAAAGTAACTAAAATAAAAAAACAAGATAAGTACAAAATAGCAATCTTAGAAAATAACCAAGAAATTGTAGCCAAAGTTATCATCATTGCAACTGGAATGGAAAATCAAAAATTAAATATTCCAGGTGAAGAAAAGTTTGCAAATCATGGTGTTTCATATTGTGCTATATGTGATGGCATGTTTTTTAAAAACAAACCAGTAGCTGTTGTTGGTAGTGGTAATACAGCATGTGAAGAGTCAGTATATTTATCTAAAATTTGTTCAGAAGTTTATTTATTAATTAGAGGAGATAAAATGAAAGCTGAAGCTCATATTATTGATGAGGTATTAGCGCAAAAAAATATTAAAGTACTTTATAATGTTGAAGGTTTAGAAATTAAAGGAGACACAAGTGTACAATCATTTGATTTAATGGACAAGATTAAAAATAAAAAAATTACAATAGATGTTAAAGCTGTTTTCCCATTTATTGGATTTAAAGTAGATCCAATCATTGATGAATTAGGAATTAAAAAATCAACTAGCAATTTTTATATTGTTGATCACAATCAAAAAACATCATGTGATGGCATATATGCAGCTGGGGATATTGTTGATAAAAAATTTCGACAAATATCAACTGCTATTAATGATGGTACAATAGCCGCACTTGATGCTAAAGATTATATATTAAAGCATTTTTAATGCTTCTTTTTATTCTTGGCAATTGCTTGATTTAAGACATCATTATTTGCAACGTTATTATAAAGTTTTTTTTCAACGTTCTTATTTCATTCTTCTCTTATTTTCTTGATATATTGTTCAATTGTTTGCATTGCAATTTCTTGAGTAATTTTTTCTTTTTTATTTTCAATATCAATAATTAATTGAGCAAGATCACCAATTGTTTTTTCATCATCAAATATGTTATTTAAATCTTTAATTGTGATTGATGTTTTATTTGGATTTTTATTATAAAATTCAATTAATGCATTTAAAATTTTTTCATTCTCATTAATATTAAATCTGCCTCGTTCAAAATATTCTAAAACCTTGTTATCATTTAAAATAAATTGAATGATAATTTTTTCTAATTCATCTATAGTTGATCCTTTTAATTTCTTATTCTTAATTTCATTAATTTCTACATCAAAATTGTAATGATACTTTTCATATTTTTGTTTATTATCTGTCTTATTAAGACTTTGCTTTAAAAATAAATTTTGGTCTATATTTAATAACTCACTTAATCTTCTAGCGTTTTCAATTATTGTAATTTCATTCTTACTATTATGTAAAATTTTAGTAGCCACTTTTAAAATTAATAGTTTATTTGTTTCATTAATGGTAGGATATTTGGCTAATAATTTATTGATTTGATACGTTTCATAACTAACTAAATTATTAACATTTTTAAATGCTAGTTCTTCATCGGCATTTAATATTTCATCAATATCTTTATATTCTGTATTAATGAAATCAATTAAATAGATTGAATACTCATTATTTAGAAGATTATAAGCATTTTCCTTTCCTTTATTTCCAGCCTCGTCATTATCAAAACCTAAAATAACTACTTCTAAATTAGGCAGCCTAGATTTTATTAATGCTAAATGTTTATTGGTTATAGCTGTTCCCATAGTAGCCACAACATTATTAATACCCATTCTCTTTAGCGCAATTACATCCATAAATCCTTCAACAATATATAAAATTTTAGTTTCAATATTTTTTATTACTTGATTTAGGTTATATAATATTTCACCTTTATGAAAAATAATATTTTCATTTGTATTTAGATATTTTGGTTCATCATCATTATTGATGACACGACAACTAAAACCTACTATGTTATTATTTTCATCATAAATTGGGAATGTTATTCTATTTTTAAAAAAGAAATTTATGTCTTCTTTGCTTTTATAAACTAGTCCTAGTTGTTCAATCTCATAATAATTAAAATTTGTTTTATTTGAAGCCATATTATTCTTATTTGTTAATAAATCAAAAATAATATTATTATTAGGTGCAAAGCCTATCTCAAATTCTTTAATCAAGTCATCATTGAATTTACGATTTATTAAATACTGTTTCGCCTCTTTTCCATCAGGAGTTTGCAAAAATTTTTTAAAAAAGAAATTAGTAAAATAATTAATTTTATAAAACACATCTAATTTATTAAATTCATTATTAAATGTCTTGATAGCATTTATATATTTTTGATCCAATTGTACAATCTCAGCAGCAATTAGGATTGATTCATAATATGAAATGTTTTTATATTTTGAGATGAATGTAAAAGCATCACCAGATACACCACAAGAAAAACATTTAAAAATGTTCTTGTTATCATTAATAGTTAATGAGGCATGTTTATCATCATGAAAAGGACATAAACATAAATAATTTTGACCTCTTTTTTTTAAATCTAAAAAACATCCAATAATTTCTGATATTTTAATTTTTTTCCTAATTGTATCAATTAAATTTTTATCAATATACATTTTTTATCATCCGAGAATTTTATTTAATACAAATTTGTTTAACTCACTTAATTTAATAGTAGTTTGTTTCATACTATCTCTCTCTCTAATAGTTATTGTTTTATTATTAATTGTTTCATTATCAACAGTGATACAATATTTAGTACCGATTGCATCTTGTCTTCTATATCTTTTACCAATTGAACCGCTACTATCATATGAGCAACTAATATTTTTACTAATTATTTTTTTATATAATTCATGAGCAACATCATTAAAATCTTTTTTTAAAGGTAAGACTGCAATTTTATATGGGCAAAGTTGAATAGGTAATTTTAATATTTCACGTTCTTCTTTCCCTTCTATAACTTCAACATCAAAAGCACTATAAATAATTGCATAAAATAATCTTTCTACACCAATAGATGGTTCTATGACATCAGGTAATATTCTATTTTTTGGATCTTCCTGATCTAAATAAGTTAAATCTTTTTTTGAAAAATTTTGATGAACAGATAAATCATAATTACCACGATGAGCTATTCCACATAATTCACCTCAACCATGAGGAAATTGAAATTCAAAATCAATTGTCATTTTAGAATAATGTGATAGTTTTTCTTTTGGGTGATGATATAGTTTTAATAATTCTTTTTTAATTCCACATTGTTTAATAAAAAAAGTATCTAATTTTTTAATAAACATCTTCATATGTTTTTCAACATCTTGACTTTGGCAAAAATATTCTAACTCCATTTGTTCAAATTCTCTAACTCGAAAAATGAAATTACCAGGTGTTATTTCATTTCTAAAAGCCTTACCTATTTGAGCAATTCCAAATGGCAATTTATTACGAGTAGTTCTTAATAAATTTTTAAAATTAATAAAAATACCTTGGGCTGTTTCCGGTCTTAAAAATAATGTATTTAATTCATTTTCAACAACTCCTTGAAATGTCTTAAACATTAGATTAAATTTTCTAACTGGAGTTCAATCAAATGATTTACAACTAGGACAATTGATTTTGTGTTTAATAACTATGTCAAATAGTTCATTATTATCAACATTTTCATTGACATCAATTCTATTGTCAAAATTTTCAATTAATTTATCTACTCTAAATCTTTCATGACATTTTTTACAATCTATTAGTGGGTCAGAAAAATTTGCTAAATGACCTGATGCTTTTCATACATCCGAATTATAAATAATTTGAGTATCTATTCCTTCAATATCTTCAGCAGAGGTTACAAAGTAATCTCATCATAATTTTTTTATATTATTTTTAAGTAGAACTCCAATATTTCCAAAGTCTCAAGAATTAGCCAAACCATTGTATATTTCACTATTTTGATAAATAAAACCATATTGTTTTAAAAAACTAACTATTTCTTGCTGATTAAATTTAATAGAAGACATAAAAAAAACACCTTATTCACTAAACCTAGTTGTGTCAAAAAATGAGATATCATCGTCTTGAAAAGGTTGTTCTAAATTAATAGTTGGTAAATCAGAAATATTTTTGATACCAAATATATCATAAAATTTATGTGTAACTGTAAATAATAGAGGTCTACCTGGACCATCTCCTCTACCTGCTTCAATTACTAAACCTAAATCAATTAACTTTTGAATTGTCATAGTTGGATCTTTTCCTCTAATATTTTCAATAATAGCCTTTGTGCAAGGTTGATTATAAGCAATAATTGCTAGAGTCTCCATCACTTTTTGTGATAAGGGGTTACGGTATTTAATAGTGATTAATCTTGATAATTCTTCTCTATTGCTTGGCTTTGTAAAAAATTTGTATTTTTCACCAAACATTTTTATCACAATACCTTTTGATGGATCATTTTCAAGAGTCTCTATTCATTGTTTTAATATTTTTTTGATTATAGGTGTTGGAGCTAGTGTTAATTTTTTTAAATCATTTAGTGATAAACCTTCATGGCCATAAACATAGAATGCAGATTCCATTAATGATTTAATTTTATTTTCATCTAATTCAATTGTAATATTATCATTTTTTACATCTTCAAAAATAGTGACTTCGTCATTGCTTGGAGAAACATTTTTTGCATTTTCTATTTCATGTTCTTTTTCATAGATAGGATGATCATTTTCAAAAATCGATATTATTTCCTCTTTAACTTTTTCATCAACAAAATGATGCTCAGAATTTTTTATATTAGTTTTTGCTAATTCCTTTTCTTTACTATTTAATCTATCAGCTATATTCTTAGGTTTCTTTAATTCCTTAGTTTTTTTCTTTTCATCATTAAAATCATCCCCAACTGTTCCAATAGGTTTGAATTCATCAAGAAAGTTTTTATCAAATTTATAAAAATCTCTTATTTTTTCTTCTTCATCTTTATCCAGACTATACAATTTTGAGTCAACATCATTTAGTGTCGAATCGTCAAGTTTAATATTCTCATTATTTTTATCTTTTTCTTTATTATAATTACTCATCTTTTTCTCCTTTATTATATTTATTTTTTTCTGCAACTAATTCTTTTAATTTAGACTCAATACTTTCTTTAGTTTGGAATTCTTTTTCTAAATCTAGCGCTAGTTTTTTATGACTCTCAATTACTTCATTGAATTCCGAGACTAAATTATTATCATTATTAATTTTATTATTATTTGCTGATATATATATAGTATTGTTAGCATTATCTTGCTTCAATAGAATATAACCATCCCTAGCTAGAACTAATAATGAGATGAAGACTGCGCATTGAAATTCAATATTGTTATTTGCTTGATCAAATAATTTAATAAAGTCTACTAAAGGAACATTTGTAATATTTTTATTTTTCTTAATGAATTCAACTAAATCTTCTTGTATTTTATCTACATCAATATTATTAACTTTAATAACAAAAGTTTTATCAACTTGATTTTTTTGTAAATTTATTAGAACCTTTTGTCATGCTCTAACTAATCTTTCTAGTGGAACATAATCTGGCAATGGGGCCTCTGGAATATTTTCTGGAATAAATTCATCTAAATCATCACAGGACTTTGGAATTAATTTAGTTCTTTCAGATTGCCTTATTTTAAATTCATTAATTACATCCTTGTATTGTTTGTATAAAAATAATTGTCTTCTTAAACGATCTATTTCTAATTCAGTTTCAGTTAATTCATCATTTTGAGTCAATATAGGTATCAACATTTTACTTTTTAAATCAATCAAATAAGAGGCCATAACTAAGTATTCGGAAATATCATCGATTGAATATTTAGTTAAATTGTCATTAATAAATGTTAAATATTGATAAGTTAAATCTGCAATATCTAATCTTAAAATATCCATTTTCTTTTCTTTAATAAGTTCGACAAGTAAATCTAAAGGGCCATCAAACTGGTCCAATTTAAAAGTTAAAGTAAAGTTTTCATTAATATTATTTTCCATAATGTATATATTATTATATATTTTAAAATGATTATTAATATTAAGTTTATTTAAGTGCTTAACCTAATCAAAAGCTACTTTTTATTAAGTTAAATAAATAAAATAATAAAGTAAAATATATGAAGAGTTAATTATGAAGGAATTTTGTTTTTTAATTGATACATCTTTTGATTTTACACTTGACTTAGGCTCAGATGTTTTTGTTTTACCTCCTGAAATAATAAAAACTGTTAATTCAAAAGAGATTATCTATCAAGATACAATAAATATAAGTCGAGATGATGTTAGAAAATTATTATCTAATGGTGCTGATATTAAAACTAGTCAAACACCATATGGAGTAATACAAACTAAGTTAGAAGAATTATTAACAAAATATAAAACAATTTATTGCATAGTTATTACTAAAGATTTTTCTGGTATGTTTAACACATATACAAAAATAGCCAATAGTTTAGAAAAGAAATATGGTAAAAATCGTATATTTGTTATAGATTCAAAGGGAGCTATTATTGATCAAAATTGAATTTTAGATATTGTTAGAGAAGGTGTTAAAAAGCAAGAAAGTTTTAGTGCTATCAAAAAAGCTATAAGCAATTTAAATGAAAAACTCTGTGGTTTTACTATTATTAGTGATGCTACACAATTAATTAAGGGTGGTAGATTATCAGGTTTAAAAGCCATTTTAGTGAAGGCACTAAGTATTAAGTTAATTATTCGATATAGAGAAGGATCGTTAAAATTTATTGATAAGACTAGGGATATTTATGCTGCTATTGATAAAGGTTTTAATGATGCATATAGTAAATTAAAAATTCCTAAAAATAAATTAGATAAAGTGGTCATTTTTTCAGATTTGAATGAAGAAGATACAAAAAAGCTAACTGATTATGTAAAAAATAAATTAGATAATTTGTATGAGAAAGATATCATCATTAGTAAATTTCCAACAATTATTATTGCTCACCTTGGTGATTCATCTTTTTCAGTATTATTTAAAATTAA
Source organism: Mycoplasma sp. (assembly GCA_045657345.1). GTDB lineage: Bacteria > Bacillota_I > Bacilli_A > Mycoplasmatales > Mycoplasmoidaceae > Mycoplasma_L. Next base: position 18,782 of record JAZOSV010000054.1, read on the forward strand.
GTAGTATTAGCTATAGGAAATATTATGAAATTATATAATTCATATTCAAAAAAGATAGAAGAAATTAATTTAAACGAATTTAATATTTATAATTGTGGTCCAACTGTATACAATCATATTCACATTGGTAATGCTAGACCTTTAATTGTATTTGATGTTTTACATCGTTTTTTATTAACAATAGGTAAAAAAGTTAATTTCTTGCATAACTTAACTGATATTGATGACAAAATTATTAATGAAGCCATTAAGCAAGGCAAAAAAGAATTAGAAATTTCAAGTTATTATGGTGAACAATATAGAATAATAAGAGAAAAATTAAATACACTACCATTACACATTGAGAAAGTTTCTGACCATATTTTAGGGATTATAGATTATATTCAAAAAATGATTGATAAAGGAGTAGCATACCATGTCAATGGTAATGTATATTTTGATACATCTAAAATTAGTGTTTATGGCCAATTATCTAATCGGAAATTAGATGATCAATTAATTGGTGAAAGAGTAGCATTATCTAGTGATAAGAAGAATGAGGTAGATTTTGTTTTATGAAAAAAAACAGATATAGGGATACAATGGGCTACTCCATGAGGTTTAGGAAGACCAGGATGACATAGTGAATGTTCTTATTTAATTAAAAAATATTTTAAAAATAATTTAACAATTCATGGCGGAGGCATTGATCTAAAGTTTCCACATCATGAAAATGAAAATGCGCAACACTTTGGGCTTTATAATTGTGGTCTATCTAAAATTTGGATGCACATTGGTCATATTAATATCAATAATGAAAAAATGTCAAAATCTTTAAATAACTTTGTTTATGTAAAAGATATTCTTGAATCTTATTCATATCAAGTTCTTAGATGATTTATGTATAAAACAAATTATCAAAATCCCTTGAATTTTAATATTGACATTTTAGAAGTTTGTAAAAATGAAATTCAAAAACTAAATAATAATATCAATTATTTAAAAACTATTTTAATTAATGCTAATGTTTTTAATTTAGATAATAAATTATTGGATAATGAATTTATTGATTGTTTAGAAAATAATCTAAATATTACAAATTCAATAGTAGTAATTCAAAAAAAGTTAAAAGATGCTAACCAGCTAATTAGGAATAAGCAATATGAAAGCACCAATAACAAATTAAATCTAATTATTAATTGTTTAAAAATATTAGGGATAGAATTTGATAATATTCATAATGATGAAAATATTAAATTAATTAAAAAATATTATCAAGCTATAGCTAACAAGGATTTTAAAGAGAGTGATAGACTTAGAGAAATATTAATATCTAAAGGATTAATATAATGAATAATAAAAATTATTTATTTGGTAAAAATGCAATTCTTGATGCTATTAAGAACAAACAAAATATAATCATCATTAAAGCAACTTCAAATCATTTAAAATTTTTAAAGCAATTAAATTTAAACTATGAGATAGTTAATAAGTCATTTTTTAATCAATTCCAATTAAATCATCAAGAGATTATTGCTTATCTAGGGCAAAATGTTATTAATAAAATTTCTATTGATGATCTAATTAAACAGTCCAATGATTTTGAAAAAGTTGTAATGTTAGATTCTATTAATGATCCTTATAATTTTGGAGCTATTATAAGATCATGTGTTGCTTTTGGGATTAAATATATTATTTATAAAAAACATAATCAAGCTTGTATCAATGACCAAGTTATTAAAACTAGTATGGGAGCAATTAATTATATAAATCTTTGTGAGGTTAGTAACTTGTCATATGCTATTGATAAATTAAAGAAAAATAATTATTGAATATATAGTTCTAGTTTAGCAAAAAACAGCATTGATATAAATAAGATTAAAACAAGTCAGAGAATGTTAATAATTTTAGGTAATGAAAACAAAGGTATTAGTAATTTAATTTTGCAAAAATCAGATTTTTTATTCAAAATTCCAATGACAGATTTGGTTCAATCTTTAAATGTTTCAGTAGCTTGTGGAATTATCCTAAGTAATTTGTTTAACAAAGGTTAATAAATTATGAAAAACAAAATTGATAGCATTTAAATTATCATCATACTCTTTTAAGATTGTTTTAATAGAATTTTTATAAAATTTAAAGTTGTTAATATTTGTTAGTAATGTATTATTTTTTAATGTGTATACAAAATATGCTTTTTGTTTTCAAACAACTATTTCTACATCAAAATTCTTGATCAAATTATAAAATTTTTGATTAATGCCATTATTGATTTCATATGTTTTATTATTAGTATAAAAATTGATTCCATTCTCTAATTCTTTTTTTCTTAGCTCTTCTGAAAGTTTTTCATTAAAAATGGATTTTGTAAAAATTAAATCATCAAGTTTTATATCTTGATTAAGTCTAAATATAATCTTACTATTATTTTTCTCATTTATTTTTTTTCTATAATCAATATCTTGGAAAGTTGTAAAATCAAAATTAATATTTTCAAAATTAAAACTATAAGTTAGCCCCTGTTTTCCGATAAAATGGAATTTTTCGTCATCTAAAAGTAAGACAATAATATTTAAAAATTGATCATCATTTCCAATAACTTGAAAATTAATGTTATATTTATTTTTTAAATCTTGTTCATATAAATTTTTAAAATTTAAATATGATGCTAAAAAATTTTTACTTCTTCTTCTTAAGAATTCAAAAAAATAAAACAAAATAAAATCAAAAATAACTAAAGCTAATCCGAGTCAAATAAAAACAACAATATTTCCTATTTTTACTAGTCCCAATGATAAAAATATAATACTAATTGACAACAAGAAAAAGAAAAATAAAAAAAATAAATTTATAAAAATTTTATTAGTAAAAAATTTATATTTTTTTGGCAATTGATTAAAAATATTTTTCAATATATTTTGATCCATAAATTAAATTATAAACAAATAAATATGTTTTTATACCCATCTTTTTGGACACCCCTATATAATGTATCTGTGGGGTAGACGAAAAAATCCCCCAAAAGGA
>JAZOSV010000055.1:0-6923 GCA_045657345.1 Mycoplasma sp.
AAAAAAGAGAAAAACTTTCAAAATTCAAATCATAAAAATTTAAAAGCTTTTTATATAATGACTCTGTAGTTTTAAATAAATTGTTTTGAGAATATTTATTTTTAGTTAAAGGTTTTTAATATTTAAATTTGCAATAAAATCATCAATCAAGAAAGTTGATTTATTTAATATAACAAAAATATGTTAATGATTATAATTTATAATATTAATGATATGTCATTAATATTAAAAGAAGAACTAGTTGAAGATTTAATTTCTAAAACATTAGAAGAATTGGGTTATGAAAAATATAACACTCACTTCAACAAAGATAATTTAACTATTGTTGTTGATTTTGAAGAATTAAAACGAAGTTTAATAAGGATTAATAAAAATTTGGAAATTGAGTATATCGAAAATGTGCTTGAAAAAGTAAAAAAATTGAGTGCAACAAGTTTTGATGAAGGTAATTTTCAAACTCTTAAATGATTAAAAGAAGGTATTGGAATAAAAATAGATAAAATATCAAATGTTACTAAACAAGTTAAATTGATTGATTTAGAAAATATTGACAACAATGTTTTTAAATATATAAGACAAATGCAAATATCAGTAAATACTTCAATTAGAATACCTGACATTGTTATCTATTTAAATGGTCTACCCATTTCTTTAATCGAATTAAAGTCTCCTGAAGCTAAAGAAAAATTAAAAGATGCTTATGAACAAGTTGTTTTTTATGCAAAATCACAAGATAATTTCATGTACTGAAATATTTTTTCTTGTGTTTCAAACTGTTTCTTAACAAAGTATGGAGCAGCAACATCTGAATTTAATCATTGATGATCTTGAAAAAAAACAAGCTCTTCAGATGAAATAATTCAAGATAAAGATTTTAAAGAAGATGAAGAAAGTGCTTTAAATAATTATCGTAAAAATATTGTTGGTATTTATAATAGAAAAACATTATTAAATCTTTTAAAAAATTATGTGTTTTTTGCAAAATCAAAAAATCGCTTTATTAAATATATTCCAACATATTATCAATATTATGCAGTTGAAAAATCAATTAAATCAATTGAAAATGCTCAACATGGTAGAGCTGGTGTAGTATGACATACTCAAGGTTCAGGAAAATCTGTAACTATGTTATTTTTGGCTCACAGAATTAAAACTTATTTTAAAAATCAAAATTATAAAATTGTTTTTGTAACTGATCGAAATGAATTAGATGACCAATTATATGTTAGATTTGATGAAGCTCATGATTATTATTTATATACAAAACCAATTAAAATAACATCAAGAAAAGATTTAAAAGAAAAATTGTCAAATGATGATGATTTTGGTATTTATATGACCACTATTCAAAAATTTACAGAATCAACCGAACCTTTATCGATGAAAGATAATGTAATCATTATTGCTGATGAAGCTCATCGTTCACATAATAATATTGAAATAGATTATGTTGTAGATAAAACCAACAAAGAAATAATTGAAAAAGAAGGTTATGCAAAATATATGAGAGATGCATTTCCTAATGCTAAATTCATCGGTTTTACAGGAACTCCTTTAAAAGGTGATAAAAAAACAACTGATATTTTTGGTGGATATATTGATCAATATACTATGAGTCAATCTGAATTAGATGGCTCAACTGTTCCTATTCATTATGAAAAAAGAAGAGTTGAAATATTATTAGATAAATACAAATTACCTGAACTAGATGAATTATATTCAGAAGAAGAAAAAAGTTTTGATTCAGATTATATTAAACATGCTAGATATGAACATATTAAAAAGAAACTAATTAAAATCTCAGAAATTCTTGCTCATGAAGATGTTATTAAGATGGTTGTAACAGATTTTTGAAAACACTATGATGATCGAGCAAGAGCATTGCATGGAAAAATAATGTTTGTTGCTTTTAATCGAAATATTGCCTATCTAATATATAGAGAAATGGTTAAACAAAGACCTAATTGAGCTGAAAAAATTAGATTAGTAATAACTGGTTCAAATAAAGATAATGAAGAATTAACTAGACTAGTTCCATCAGAAGAAGAAAAAAGAAAAATTGCTTCAGAATTTAAAAAAGATAATTCATCAATAAAGATTGCAGTTGTAGTTGATATGTGATTAACAGGATTTGATGTTCCTGATTTAGACACTCTTTATTTATTCAAAGTCATTAAATGACATAATTTAATGCAAACAATTGCTAGAGTTAATCGAACATACAATGGCAAAAAAAATAAAGAAGATGGATTAGTTGTTGACTATATAGGAATTTGAAAACATATTTCTGATGCTTTGAAAGAATATGCTGGTGATAGTAAAAAAGAATTTGATATAGATAAAGTTAAAATTTCTTTATTAGATTTTTGTCTAAAAATTAAAAAACAATTTTTTGAAAAACAAGAAAATATCATTATTTCTTGAATTAAAAGTGACAATAAAGAAAAATTCGATTGAATGATTGAAGGTGTTAAGTTAATTGAAAACTTAACCAAAAAAGATAAAGATTTATTTTTTGCTTTAGTTTCAAAAATATCTAGATGTTATAAATTATGTTCTCAAACTTTAGATAAAGTGCAAAAACTAGAAGCTCAACTTTATATTCTTATAAAAAATTTTATTAGAACAACAAATGTTGAAGAAGCTGTAGATATTCAAAAAACAATTGAAAAATTAAAAAGTAAAATGGATGAAATTGTTCAAACAGGAAATATAGAAGTTAGCAGAGTTTTAATGGATGGTAAAAAAGATTTATCATATGTTTATTCTTTATTAGAAAAAGAATTAAAAACAATTAAAGAAAATAAAGAATTAAAAGATGAATTAAAACCTAAAATGTTAGAACAAGAAATGAAAAATCAAATTAAAATTTTTTCAAAAACTAATCCATTAAAAGCACAAAAATTATCTGAAGATTTAAAAATGCTTGTTGCTAAATATGAGCAAGATAAAAATTTAGAAGAAATGATTGAGGGTCTTCAAAAAATGGCTCAAATAATGATTGAAGATAAAGAACTAAATAAAATTATGGGAGATGATGAAAATTTACAAAAATTTTATTCAGTTTTAGCTGATGAAAGATTTAAGTTACAAAACCAAAGTTCTGAAATTTTAAGAGAAATTACATTAAAAATAGTAAATCTTATTAAAGATGAAATAACTCCGCAATGATGAACCAATCAAAAAATTAGATATGTAATTAATAATAAAATTAAATTACTATTAAAAACAGAATATAATTATCCACCCGAAAATGCTAAAGATGCTTCAAAAATTATGATTGATGAAATTGATAATATAATAAGAGTTAATCCTAAATATTTTATTGATGAACATGAAAGGTAATTTATGAATAATAAAATAACAATTTTAGATTTAGAAAATAAATTGTGAAAAGCAGCCGACACTCTGAGAGGTAATTTATCAGCTGAAGACTATATGCATGTTGTTTTAGGGATACTAACTCTTAAATTTATTAATGATAAAAATGAAATTGCTATTAATCAATTAGTAAATGAAGGTTTGAGTAAAGATGAGATTGATGAATCAGATTTAAGATCAAGAGATGCTTTTGTTGTTCCAGAAATTTCTAAATGAAAAACAATTTTAACAAAAGTTGGTACTAGTGAAATTGGACAAGCTTTAGATGATGCAATTTTTGAATTAGGAAAGGCTAATCCACAATTAAAAGGAATATTTAGCGCTTCATATAATGACTCTTCTGTGGATAAAACGAAATTAGGAGAAGTAGTTAAAATATTTCAATCTGACAATTTAGGTGAACACGGAGAAGATATTCTTGGAAGAATCTATGAATATTTTCTTGGTAATTTCTTTTTAAAAAGAGGCCAAAAAGGTGGAGAATTTTATACTCCAAGATCTATTGTTCGATTAATCACTTTATTTATTGAACCAACAAAAGGTAAAGTTTATGATCCTTGTTGTGGGACAGCTGGAATGCTAGTTCAAGCTAAACAATATATTGAAGAAAAAAGTGGAAATACTAATAATATAACAGTTTATGGTCAAGAATACAATAATACAACTTGAAAATTAGCTAAACTTAATTTATTGTTAAATGGTTTAAATATTTTTAATACTAATGAAGCAGGAATTATTGAAGGAGCTTTAGGAGAATCTCCAGCTGATACTTTTACAAATGATCAACATCAAGGAAAAATATTTGATTATATAATGGCTAATCCACCATTTAATTTAAAAGAATATTGAAATGAAAAATTAGATGGTGATGATCGATGAAAATATGGCACTCCACCTAAGAAAAATGCAAACTTTGCTTGATTGCAACATATTTTGTACAAATTATCAACCAATGGTAAAGCTGGTGTTGTTTTAGCAAACGGTTCTTTAACTTCAATAACAAATGGAGAAGATAAAATAAGAGAAAAAATATTAAGAGATAACAAAGTTTCATGTATTGTTGCGCTTCCTGATAAATTATTTTTTACTACCGGAATTTCAGCATCAATTTGATTTTTTGATAATAATAAAAAACATGAAAATGTATTAATGATCGATGCTCAAGAACTAGGACAATTAGTTGAAGGTTCTAAGAAAAATAAAGAGTTAAAAGAAGAAGATTTAAATAACTTAGTAGATATATTTAAAAAATTTGAAAGTGGAGAAAATATTGATATCCCTGGACTAGCAAAGTCTATTGGACTAAAACAATTAGAAGAAAATGAATTTTTATTATCTCCAGGTAGGTATATAACTATTTCTGAAAAAGAAAAAAAAGATCCTGAAGAAATTAAAAAAGAATTAAATCAAGCAATTGATGAATTATTTAAATTGATGGATGAATCGAAAGAACTAGAACAAAAAGTTAGAGAGGCAATAATGAAGATAAAATAATGCTATCCAAAATAATTAAGTATTGATTTAATACAAATAATCTAGGGATGAGAGATTTATTTTTATCATTTCGGAATATACATTTATCAATGAATGAAAGATTTTTAAAAGAAAATCAAAATATAAAAAATATCTTTAAAAAATATGAAATTAACTTTAAACAGAGCAATTGAAATGAAATTATTTGCTTATTTAAAATTTTATATACACTAAAAATCGAAAAAATCAACTACTTAGAAATGGATAAAGTTAATGGAGTAAGCTCAATAGATTTTATTGCTAATAATGAAATTAAATTAGAAATTACATCTGCGGTATTAGATTTAAATAAAAAATCATATAAAGATTTTATATCTCAATATTTGAAGAATAAAAAAAACATAAAGCTTTTCGAATATGAAAAATTGATTTGAGATTTACAAAGTAAAATTATTGATGTTTTGAATAAAAAAATAAGGAAAGAATATATAGATAAAAAAACTGTTATAGCTATTTGACATACGCCTTTCTTGGATGACATTCCCTTTCCAGGGTATGCCTTTTTATATCTAGTTTTATTCAATAAATTAAATTTCTTTTTATCTATATTAGAAAAAATAGATGGTATTTATTTCTTCACTTATTACAATAATAACAATTTTTTTAAAAATCTTAAAACACAAGATGGATATGATTTCAATATACCTAAATTAAATAACTGACAATATTCAGATATTATTATAAAAATTACAAAGAAAGATTTGCCTCTTTCTATTGAAACATTTGATGGTTGAATTATGAGAGTCTATACTAAATTTATTTTTTTAAATATAAAATAATTAAATAATATTTAATTCTATTAATGATGAAATAATTTTTTGTATAACATTTAATGATTTAAGCAAAACTTTTTTGTAATTTAATTGAATATTAAATATTTCATTCATTGATAAATCAAAGTTTATTTCTAAATTAGAAAGTTGTAAACTATTTATTTGTTGTTGAACTGACCCACAAGCAATTTTTGATAGTATATATGCCTTGTTTCTTATACTTTCAAATAATTGACCATAAGCATTCTTATCTAATGGTTCTAAAATTCTTATTGCTCCATTAACGATAAACCCATTATCAATAACACTTATTTTATTTTTACTAGGAGAGACTTTTCCTACTAAAATAGAAAAATTAGTAGTAAGTTTGCATCTATAATCATTGTATGCTAAATCATTAATAAAATTTTTTGAAAAAAGAACATACATATTATTTGTTAAATCATTTATATTAACAAAAGGAATTTTCCCGTTTTTTCAATATTTTGAAATTTGTGGTGGTGATTGCCCTGCATTTATTGATGCTAAATCAACTATTTTACTTTTTGTTTTTATGTTTTCAATTATATTTTGAAATATCAAATCTACATTATTAATTTTTTTATTTGTTTGCTCTATTAATTTCTCAAAAGGTTCAATAATGTTGATTATTTCTTGTTGGGTTTGGAGATCGGGTAATTGGATTTCAGGGTCAAGAAAATTTCTTAATCTTAAACTTTTTACTGTTGTTACTACAGCATTTTTATAAAGAATATCATTATTTTTTATATATCAATAGTAAAGATATTTAGTTTTACAAATATTTTCATTTGTACTTATATAATAAACTCTTTGATGAATGGCAGCCTTGCCACTATTTCACATTGGATCAAATATACCTTCTCCAGGAATGATGATGTAATTGCCATCTATAGAATAATCATTACTTCTCAATATTTGCTTACTTCTTGTATAAAAATTATATTTGCCGTCAATAATTTGGTCTTCTTTATTTTTATTTCCATTTTTAACAAAAGAAATATCTCTTAACTTGTATTCCTTAATTGTTTAATGGACTATCTTTTTGGACATACCACTTCTGTTAATAATTATACAATAGTTTAATTGCATCTTGTGGAGTCATATATCTATTTGCATATGGAATGTTTTCTTTCTCAAGTTCTGAGTAATAATGGTATCTTTCAAAATTATAGTAGTTTGAAAATTTACTTATAACTTCCTTTGCCTGGTCAATGG
>JAZOSV010000056.1:0-12523 GCA_045657345.1 Mycoplasma sp.
ATGAGTTATTTGAGTGTATAACATAATTGCTCCCTTTCCGTACTAAAGGGGGCACTTTTTTATATATTTACAAAATTAAAAAGTGCTCCACCTTTATTTTATCAAAGGCGTTGCACTTAATAATTCAATTTGGGAAAGAAAGCACAATTCTAATGCTTTCTTTTTTTAATTAATTCTAATTTTTAAAATGGCGGAAGCGGAGAGAGTTGAACTCTCGCACCGGAAACCCGATCTAACACCTTAGCAGGGTGCCCTCTTAACCACTTGAGTACGCTTCCTTATACACTAAAATTATAATTAATTTTTAGTGGTATTACCATTTAATTTTTCTTCTTCTAGAATTTCATCAACAATTTCAGTGATAGTTTTGAAAGATTCATTTTTTTCAAAAATTTTATCTATAACATCTAAAACATCATTGTAGTAACCATTTTTATTAGCTTTATCTAGATCAATAGTAAACTTAATTTCCCCATTACCATCTTGAACTAGAGATTTAGATGATGAAACTTTTTCATTACTTGATAAAACGTTATTTTCTTCACTAATAGTAATTGTTTTTGGTTTATTAATTACTAAATGATTAGCAAACTTTTCTGCATTTTCATCTTTAGATTGAATCACATTATCATTGTTAATATTATTAATAATACTTTCTAGTTTAGTATCATTATTTAACAAGTCTTCAATTTTGTTATCAATTTCTTGATGTAAAATATTTTCATCATTTTCAAACTTTATTTTTTTATCAAATGAATTATAAGAAACTTGATTTTGATTTTCTTCTTCTATTTCTTCTACATTTTCCTTTTCTCAATTATATTCAAAATCAATTGCTTCTTTTAAAGTCAATGGTGTTAAAAAGACTTTTTCAATTTTTTCTACTTTTACTTTTTTTCTATAGTATTCAGGATAAGCATAAACTTGAAAAAAATCAAGCGAAAGATTAGGCAATTCATTAATATGTTGAGTCACATTAATATTTAGCTTTTGCTTTAAGCTATCTAATTCTACAAGTTTTAATATGCAATTTAATTTAAGTGTTGTTGTTTCATTATTTCTCATAACACTTTTAATTATATAAACAAAAATATTAGTTGTCTTTTAGTCAAAAACATAAATATATATATGTAATATATTATTTAAAAAAATTTTAGCAATGTTTTACTCTGACTGCTAATTTTTGTATTATAATTAATCTAGTATATTATTAAGCAATTTTTTATAAAGGAAGTGATATTTATGGAATTTAAACAAAATAGCGGTCCAAATGCTCCTTCTCCATTAGAACAATTTGGAAGAAATTTAAACGAAGATGTATTAAATGGAAAAATAGATCCAATTATTGGTAGAGAGTCTGAAATTAGAAGAATTATAGAAATAATAAGTAGAAAAACAAAGAATAATCCGATTTTAATAGGAGATCCTGGTGTTGGTAAAACAGCAATTGTTGAAGGATTGGCGCAAAGAATTGTGGCTAAAGATGTACCAGATAATTTGCAAGATAAGGTTATTTGAGAGTTATCGCTTTCATCCTTAATATCAGGTGCAAGTTTTCAAGGTCAATTTGAACAAAGATTACATGATGTAGTGAAACAAGTGAAGAATTCAAATGGTAGGATAATAATCTTTATTGATGAAATTCATCAGTTGGTAGGCGCTGGTAAAACTGGCTCTGGCTCAGCAATGGATGCAGCAAATATTTTAAAACCTATGATGGCAAGAGGGGAAATTAAATTAATAGGTGCAACTACTCTTGATGAATATCGACAATATATAGAAAAAGATGCAGCTCTTGAAAGAAGAATGAGTAAGGTTTTTGTTTCTGAACCAACAAGACAAGAATCTTTGACAATCATGAGAGGTTTGAAAGAAAAATGAGAAATATATCATGGTGTAAAAATTCATGATGATGCATTAGTTGCAGCTGTTGACATGTCTGATAGATATATACCTGATCGTTTTTTGCCTGATAAAGCAATTGATTTAATTGATGAAGCTGCAGCTAAAGTTCAGACTGAAATGCACTCATTACCAACTGAATTAGATAATTTAAGAAGACAAATTTTACATATTGAAACAGAAAAAGCTGCTCTAGAAAAAGAAACAGATACAAAATCATTAAAGCGTTTAACTGAAATTTCTACTAAATTAGTTGAAATGAAAAAACGTGAAGCTAAATTAAATGAAGAATGAGCAAATGAAAAGAAGGAGCTAAATAAAGTTTCTAAATTAAAAGAAGAAATAGATAATTCTAAACAACAAATTGAAAAATTCCAAATTCAAGGTGAATTTGCAAAGGCATCAAAATTATTGTATGTAACTATTCCAGCATTAGAAAAGGAATTAGAACGTTTAGAAAAACAATTACAAAATTCAGGTTTAGTTAGAGATTCAGTAACTGCTATAGAAATAGGTGAAGTTATTTCAAAAGCTACAGGAATACCTTTATCTAAAATTGTAGAAGATGAGAAAAAGAAATTACTTGACTTAGCTAATGAACTTGGTAAGAGTGTAAAAGGCCAAGACGAAACACTAAAGAAAATTGCAAGTGCTGTTTTAAGAAGTAGAGCAGGAATTAATGATCCTAATAGGCCTATTGGTTCATTTTTATTTATAGGACCAACAGGCGTTGGTAAAACTGAGGTTGCAAGAGCACTAGCTCGGGAATTGTTTGATTCAGAAAAAGCCATGGTTCGTTTAGATATGAGTGAGTATATGGAAAAGCATTCAGTTTCTAAATTGGTAGGTGCACCTCCAGGATATGTTGGTTATGAGCAAGCTGGTTTATTAACAGAAGCTGTTAGAAGAAGGCCATATTGTGTTGTGTTATTAGATGAAATAGAAAAAGCACACCCAGATGTTTTAAATCTTTTATTGCAAGTTTTAGATGAAGGTAGTTTAAAAGATTCTCAAGGTAGACTAGTTAATTTTAAAAATACAATTATTATTTTGACTAGTAATATTGGTGCTATGTCTATTTTGGAAAATAAAAGGGATGAAGCCATTAATGAATTAAAGCTTCATTTAAAACCTGAATTTATTAATAGGATTGATGAAATTATTATTTTTAACCCTTTAACTGACAAAGTAATTATTTCAATTGTTACCAAATTATTAGATCAATTATCAACTCGTTTAGCACAACAAGATATTAAAGTTAATTTTGGTGATAAATTAAAAGAACATATTAAAGATGTTGCATTTGATAGTCAATTTGGCGCAAGGCCTTTAAAAAGATATATTCAAAGTAATATTGAAAATAAATTAGCTAATTTGATTGTTTCTAATACAATTAAGAAAAATAATTCATATTCAATTGATTATAATGATAAATCAAAAGAAATAATTTTTTCTAAAAGCAATTAAGATATTTTCCTTATTTTTATAGTTAGACTTCAAAATATAAGATATAATATACTTATTCATTAACTTTTTGCACACAGCAATGGAAAATTTTGGTTTTAATTTAAGTTTATTTATTTTTATAGTTGTCATTATTATATTAGCAATAGTAATTCTTGCAACAATAGGAGCATCTATCTTTTTAATTTATCAATTAATTAAAAGAAAAAGAAAAATTACTATCTATTATGATAACTTTGACTCTAGTGATGAAACAACTAGAATTGAAGAATTAAAAGGAAATGAGGTTAGCATTAATGGCTAAAAAAAAGAAGAAAGTTAAAGATGATAATACTTCATTTGTAACTAGTAATGATAATGATTTATTAGATTTGAAACCAACAAAAGAAATCGATGCTAAAAAAATAAAAGCAAAACCAAGTGTTTCAACAAACTTAGCATTAAATATTAAGGTTTATAATTCATATATAGACTATTTACCTTCTGATTTTAACGCCAGAACAATTGAAGATGTTTTCATTTCCAAAAAAAAGACACAATTACCTAAAGGTGCTAAATTTTCTATTGAATTATATCCAAATGATGTTGAGAAATATTTAAAAGTCATTGTATCTGTTGATAAATACTTTCGTAATGGGAAAGTTATAAATGAAGTTCGTTTATTTAAACCTTTTTGAATTATCGGATTTCAAACATATTCATTATTAATAACTACTGAAAGACCAAAAGAAACAAAATATCGTATCAATAATGTTCATAATTTTGCCTATCGAGAAGCATCAAAAATTAGAGGGAATCGTTTATCTAGTAGGAAGTTAGATTCTAAAAAATCAAATTATGAAATTGAACAAGATTTTATTAGAGCAAGAGAATCTAAAAATTGATATATACAACAATATATTGACAAACTTAACAAAATGTCTGATGTAATGTGAGAGTGTGTTCCTAAATGTAGTTTGAGTTGACGTAAGAGTATTTTAAATATCAAACTCTATATTAGAGTTGATAAGATAAAAAATGATATTAAAGATAGCAAGTTTGTTTATGCTGATCAATTTTCAGTAAAACTAAAAAATGTTTTATCTTTTGCTAAAAGTGATGATAAGGTTATTGACATTGATACTATTATGTATTTAGTAGCTTTAAATGCTATGTATAAAAGTGTCAAGATTTTTTCTTACAATACATTATATTCTGTTTATAAACTTATTACATCTATGCTATTAGAAAAAGGTTTTATGCTAAAGCCTATAAGTGCTACTAATTTATCTTCATTAAAAATTGTAGATTTTTCAAAGCACTTTTTTTGTAAGAAAATTATGTTTAATGATAGATTGTTGCATATTATGAATTTAATGTCTAGTGATGAAGATTATTATCGAATGAAATATGCATTAACAGTACAAAAAAACCCTTCATTATTATATAGTGATTTCATTGTTACTGAGTTTAATGATAAAGTTGTAAATGAACTTTCTACTATAATTAAAAACCAAGAAATTGATTATTGAAATAAACGTTTACAAAAATTGGACGAAATTAATAATAAGTCAAATGATAGAAATAAAGATTTTTATATCAATAATTATAATATCTTAGATATATCTAATAGGAAATATAGTAATGTTGAAAGTTTCCTAATGGGAGTTATTAAGGAAAATAAAGATGAAATTTCGCGTATTTCAAAATTAGGAGAAGAGATTTTAAGAATTGATGAAAATCCACGTTTTACTGCAAAAGAATTAAGTGAAATTAAAAAAGCTTCTAAAAAAATGGATCAAGAATATAGAAATATTTTAGGCAAAATGAAATCTAAATCATCAAATAAAGATAAGTTGTACTTATAGAGAGATATATATAATTTATAAAAGGAAAGGAGGTAATAAAATGGCAAAAAGAAAATTAAATTCATTAGAACAAGAAATATTAATCCAAGAAGAATTAACTATTGCTAACGAAATTAATCGTTTAGAAATGGAAGTTGCCAATAATAATACTAAGGTTGTTCAAAATAATAGACTTCGTTTTTGAACATTTTTCTTTTCAGGTGTTATTATTGCTGCTGCAATGCTATTTATTTTAATCATAATTTTAATTGGTGACTTAATTGGTTTGTCAATTGCATTTAAGCAATTTTTGATTGTTATTGGTGCTGCTTTATTATTCCTTATCCCTATTTTTAATGTTCTTGTATGAACATGTATTTCTTTACACATTAGAGGACGTAATTCAGCATATATTAGAGCAAATAAAGTAATGCTAGTTCGATTAGAAAAATATTATCGTTTACTTAAATTTGAACTAGATCCAGAAAAATATCGTATTTTTGATGATAGTTATGTTGTTGATATTGATGAAAATGGTAATTTAATCAAATATGTTAGATTTTATAATGAGGATGGTTCTATTACTACTAAACCTTTTGCTGATGTTCGTCAATTAAGAGAGTTTTTAGATAATAATGATGCTCAAGAAAGATTAAAAGCCGAAAATAAACGTTTATTAGAAAAAGCAAATAAATTTAAAGAAGCCACTAACAATTTTAATAGTTTTAACTTAATAGATAATAATTTTATATCTAAAGCTATTATTAATGGTAGTAATATCAATAATGCTCGTTTTTTAAGTGACACTGATTATTTTCCTGAACAATATGAGCATAAAATTTCTAAGTGATATAATCGAGAACAATATCTTGATAGTATAGACTTTAAAAAACAACTGTCTAAGAGTATTGTGGATGATGCAACTAAAAATGATGATACAGTTGTAGTTAATGCTTCATGGTTAAAGGAACAATTTGAAAGTAAAGAAAAAGGTTCAAATATTTTCTTTAAGCATTATGACATAACTAAAACAATGGGGCAATTTAAAGATGTAGAAAACTTCATTAATATTGTTAGAAATTTTGACTTAGAAAAAAATCCTGAAATTAATTGAGAAGATACAATTGATCCAAAAGATTTTAATAAAGAAAAATTAGCTTTATTTAATAAAAAAATTAAGGAATATGAAGACCATGCTATTAATTTAACACAAGAACAAATGGCACTTGAAGCTAGTTTGAAGAGAAATAGAAAAAAAATATTAAGAGTTGCTTTGGTTGATGAAGTTGGGATTGATACATATGTTGAAGATGATCCATATAAGGAAATTGAAAAGCAATTAAATAAACAACAAAAAAGAGCTAATGAAATTGCTAAAACAAAAGCAATTTTTATGGAATATGGATTTGATGATGTTAACTATGATGGTTTATCTATTCCTGAATTGAAACGTTTAACTAAATTAAAAATAAAAGAATATGAAGAATTAAAACGTTTATCTAAAGACAAAAACTTAGATTCTGTGGTTATATTAGAAAATGATATTGCAAAAATTAAAGGTGAAAAATTTAAAGAAGTTCACTTACCAAATGAAAAATATCAAAATGAAGATGGTTTATGAGAGTATTATGACGATAATGGTCAATATTATATTTGTAATTTAAATGGAATTTGAAATCCTGTTGCTTCAGCTGCTGATCGTTTTGAATCTAATAAAGAAAAACGTATTTTAAAATTACAACAAAAATTCAATGAAGAACAAGAAAGAATCTTGCAAGAACAACAAAGAGAATTAGATCAAAAACAAAAAGAAATTGATAATGCAAAATCGATTGTAATTGAAAAAGAATATAAAGCCGGCAAACGAAAAGAAGAACTTAAAATATTAAAGAAAGAAAGCAAAGAAAACAAAGCATTTGAAAAACAACAAGCACATGAATTTAAAGAAAAACAAAAACAAAAAGAAGCTAAGTATCAAGAACAATTTGACAACAAAAACAATGTTGAAATTATTCCATATATTGAAAAGAATCCTGCTAATGAGCCATTTTTAAATGATGATAATAGATGAATGATGCATGATGGTAACGGCAACTATTATATTGGAAATGACAATGGGGAATGAGAACCATCGGAACCTCCAAAAGGTAAACCATTACGAAAATCAAGCGAAGATGATTTGATTAGTCCTTGAGAAAAAGAAAAAATAGAAAATAATCAAGATGTTATTGATAAGGCAAAGTTAAAAGCAGATAAAAAAGCAAAAAAATTAGCAAAAAAAGAAGAAAAGAAAAAAGCAAAAGAAGCATCTAATTCATCTAATGAAAATAGTGAGCAATCATTAAGTAATAATAATGTTGTTGATAATCAAGAAACAAATAATCTTGAACAAGATAAAATTACTCAAGACAATAAAGCCAATGTAGGCCAAGCTCAACAATGACAAGATGAGTCAACTGGCATTTGATGATATTTAGATGAACAAGGAAATTATTACTATGCAGATGAGAATGGTAATTGAATACCTTATAATAATTAAGTTATGTTGATATAATATATAGGAGAATTTTATGGCTGAAAACAATCAAAACAATCAAAACAATTATAATCAAGAATATGATATGCAAGCAAATGGCGAACAAAACCAATACAATGTTTACAATCAGCAAGACCAATTATATAATCAACAACAAGATTATAGCTACAATCAAGTAGATCAATCTTATACTACGCCTAATATTAACAATGAAGAAAACAATAAAGTTGAAAAAGTTGATGTTGAATTAGAAATTATAAAACAAAAGTTAATTGATTCTAGTGACGCATCATCAGCTTTTCATATTTCACAAGAAAATTTATTTTCAATAGATTTTGTTGAGATTATTTATAAATTTACTCCTTATCATACTCCAATTGAATTATTACAAGCTCTTAATGTTGGAGATGTGGAAATTAAAGTTAACTTATCACAACTAGAAAATCCAAGATGAACACCTGATAAAAGCAATTCATATTCTTATGATGAATTTGGCAATATTATTAAAGACCCTAATGCTAGCAAGGGAGAAGTCGATTGTACTAATTGAGATACTATTTTTACTAAATTACAAAAACAAGCTGAATTGGAAAATGCAGATAGTGGAGATTGATGTTTAAAAATTGGTTTTCCAAATATTAGAGGTTATTGAAAAGATAAAGAATCATATACAGCATTTAATGCACCATTATTTTTTGCACCTGCTAAAATTCAATACACTTCAATTGATGATGTTATCATTACTTTAAAAGGACGTTCTTTTGATATAAATCCATCAATCGCAACAATTGTTTCAATTAAGAAAAAAATGTTATTTGAAACTATGGTTTTTGGCCCTACTGAGGAAGTAAATCTAGAAAAATTATTAAAAAGTTATGCTAACATTGGAATTGTTTTTGATTTAGTTGCAATGTCAGCTCCTTTTGATCGTTGTGAATTTTTGAATAAGCAACAATTATTAAATTCTTTTTCTAACAGTCAAGTTTCTTCTTTTTTAACACCAAATATTACAATTGGTTTATATGATATTTATAATAATGATATTTTTTGAGATTTTAATCATATATTACAAAAAGATTCTAAGGGATTGGCTGAATTATTAGAACCAAGAACTAATTTAATGTTTAATTATAAAAAATTTGTTGATGATTTTAGGACAAATGATATTTATTTATTTTCATTTATTGATATTATTCAACAACTTTGTGTTGGTCGTTCATTGGCAGGTAATACTTTAATTCAAGGTCCTCCTGGTACTGGTAAATCTGAAACAATTTGTAACATATTAGTAAATATTGTATTAAATAATAAAACAGCATTAGTTGTTTCTTCTAAAAAAACTGCACTAGATGTTATTGTTAATCGTCTTGGTGATTATTCACCAATTGCTTGTCACTTAGTAACAAAAAGAAAAGAAGCTGAGTATTTTTATTCACAATTTGACAAATTGTATCGCCGTTTTATTCAAATTCGTTCACAAATGGAAGATGATGCAATTGATGAAGTAGTAAATAGAGCAACATCTGAAAAGTTATTTGAAGATATTTATGAAGATTTTAAGATTTCACAAAAACTTTATCAAACAAGAGTTAATTATGGGTCAAAAGATTATTCAATTAAAGATTTAATTGGCATGGCAGATCCTGCTGATGTTCCTATCTTACAACAAAATAATATTAATACTCGTGATGATATTTTAAATTTTGTACAAAATTATTGAGATGATTCTGGTTCATCATCAAGTGCTACTGACCTATTAAAGAAATTCACTAATTTTGCAAATGCTTTAAATCCTAATTTACAAGTTAATTTAGGTTATATTCAACAATTATGTGATTTCTTGGCATATTATCAAGGCTATGATAAACGATTAATAGTAGCTGCATATATTATTGATAATCAAGCCATTGAATATGATGAATATGAAAAAATAGTACCTTTAATTGGTCAAGAATCTGCTGACACATCTGATCTAACTTCAAAACAAAAAGCATGATTAGATGCATGTAATAATTCTGACCTAAGCTCATTAGTTAGTTTAGTTGAATCTTATTATAATGTTGTCTCTGAAGTTAATTCAAAATATGAAGTTACGCCAGATTTAAGATTATTTGCTTCTTGATATATTTTTATTAATCCAGATATTAAAGGTTACTTAAATGAATTTAATAGTAAGGAATCTAAAATAGAAGAAAAGACTGATATTTATTTAGATCGTGTCGAAGAATCAATATATGAAACTAAACAATTACTAAATCGTTTTATTTTCCTAAAATTTATTAGTACAGTTAAAAAGTACGGAAATGAATTTGCTACTATTATGCGTCAACGTTCTGCATACAATCCAAAACCTACTAGTGCTATTATTAAGAGCAATTATGAGTTGCTATGTAATTTATTCCCAATTCATATTTGTGCTGTTAATGATGTTTCATCTTTAATTCCAGCTGAACACAATATTTATGATTATTTTGTTTGTGATGAAGCTAGTCAAGTAGAACTAGAAAAAGCACTTCCTAGTATGTATCGAGGTAAAAAATATATTATTACTGGTGATACTAAACAATTACAACCAACATCTGTTTTTAAACAAAAAATAGAAATCAAAACATCTGTAGCTACAAATTCAAAATATGCTCAAGATTTAGCTGATGCTGTTAAAGCCACATCTATTATGCAATATTATGAAACAAGAGCTAGCACTAATGTTATGTTGAACTATCATTATCGTTCTACATTCTCAGAATTAATTGATTTTTCTAACCAAGTTTTCTATGAAAAACAATTAAAATTAGTTTCAAAATGTGTTCCTTTTCAAAATCCAGTATTAGTTCATAGAGTTAATGGTGTTTGAAAAAATTCATCTAACTTAGAAGAATGTAATGCAATTTATCAAAGAATTATTGAGTTATCACAAACTGATGACTATGAAAAATCATTAGGTGTAATTACTTTTAATGCTACACAACAAGCTTTGATTCAAGAAAGATTATTAAAATCTTCTTCTCCACGTGTTAAGGAATGAATGGAAAGAAAATCAGATGACGGATCACATATAGGTATTTTTGTTCAAAATATTGAAAATGTACAAGGGGATGAAAGAGATATTATCTTATTTTCGATTGGTTATGATAGAACTGTTTCAAATTATGGTTCATTATCAACACAGCCAGATGGTCCAAATCGTATTAATGTTGCCATTACTAGAGCTAAAGATCGTATGGAATTATTCCAATCTGAAGATGCTAATCAATATCGAGGTACTTCCTCAACTGCAAAAGGACCAAGAGTATTTACATCTTGAATTAGATGAGCTTCTAATATTTCATATGCTTGTGCCAATAAGCAAATTAACTCAACTGCAACACCAAACTTTGTAAACCGTGTTCATCGTGAAATTTATAATTTTATAAAATCACAACTATCTAGTGAATACAATATAGTTTACAACCAAATGCAAGGAACATTCTTTGTCAACTTTGCTATTTATAAAAATGTGGCGCCTGTTGCAGCTGTTTTTACACAAAGAGGTAACTGAAAATCAGCAGGTAAATTTAGAGAAGAATATGTTTATCGAAAATTATTTTTTAGAAATAGAAATTGAAAAGTTTTAGATTTAAGTGAACTTTCATGACAAACTGATCCAAACTATAAAAATAAAATTAATAACTTTATTCAAAAATTGTTAGTTGCTGAAGAAACAACTGAAAAGAAATATTCTAATATGGTTGATAATGAAATGCAAGATATTTTTGACAACAATCAATCAAGTGTTGAAGTTGATATAAATATGAATGATGATGAAACAATGTTAGAAGATCAACAACAAGAATTTTCACGTGATTCTTCTAATGACTATAGTAATACAGGTAGAACAATGACAAGAAGATAATAATTTTATTTTTTTTTAATATGAAAACAAAAATTTTTAGTAGCAATAAAACAAAAAAATTAAATAACACAAAAGTTATCAATGAATTTAATGAAAAACCCATCATTAAATTTGATTCATTAAGTTATGACAATTGATATAAAATTGTTCAATATGTTATTAACTATGATATGACTCTATCTAATTTGGAAAGATTAGATATGATGCTAGAAAGAAAAAAACAATTAAATGCATTTTTAAAATGTAAGGGAAATATTCCTGAACAATATCATAATATTCTACAAGAGTTGAACAATAAGTATCAAGAAATGATTAATATACAAAATGAAATTGAAATAAATGATTTAGAGTTATCAAAAAGAATCAATGATGAAAAATTATTAAAAAGTCTTAAAGAGGAACTTAGAAATCAAATGGTAAATAAGGATAATTTAAAATTCGCAAAGGATCACATATTATACTTTAGAAACCCTTATTTTTTAGATGGTAATGAACAATATTTTGAAAAACGTTATAAATCATTAAAAAAAGAATATAAGAATATTAAAAGTAGCATTAAAGAAATTAAACCATATCAAAAAAAATATTTAAGATTTTTAACTCTTTTAGAGGAACAAGCCAAAAAAGCATTACTTAATGAAGATTTTGATTTTCAGACAATTTTTAGTTTTGTTAGGCCGTTTATTAATGAAATTATCAATGCTCCTGATTTTTATTATTCTAAATTACTTTCAATTAGTTTGTTAAATTAAATTTAAATGTGTATAATAATTGCACAAGCATTTACGAGTGGTTTTCTATACAAATAAAAATCTAAAATACATTTAGATTAGTTAATTTAATATGGATTTTAAAATATTTATTGTTACAGCTATTTTATTAGGTGTTTTTTTGTTCATTATT
>JAZOSV010000057.1:0-3206 GCA_045657345.1 Mycoplasma sp.
ACAATTAATATTAATAATAATGTCAGTAAAACAATTTCTAATGGCATTACATTTGAACATAATATTGAAAATGAAATAGAAATTTTAAAAGCAATCAAATCATGTTGCCAAGAAATTTTTAAAAAATTAGAATATGAAAAAATTAGACCTTTAACTATTAGTGTAATTATTAAAAAGAAATATAATGTTTCAATTTCACATTCAAAAACTTTTATAAATCCAATAGAAAATTATAAAGACCTATATAATAAGAGCTTAAATATTTTTTATAATCTTTGAGATACTGAACCAATTAGATCAATCACTATTTCAACTAGTAATATGCTATCTATTAGTGCAATTTTTCAACAAATTCAAATTTAGTCTTCTTTTTTACTAATAAGAATATGGTTGTTTACATTTTTTCAGTCAATCTTACTAACTTTTCTTGTGGTTATTTGAAATTGTTGTGAATCTTGACTTGATGAACTATCATTACCACCACTTGAATTATTGTTATCAGGAGACACAATTTCATCATCATCTAACTTAATATCTGGATTATAAAATTTAATGATATTTTTGAAATTTGTTTCTACATCATTAAAACTAGTAATTGAAGAATAAGACCAACTATTATTAGCATAACGAATTAAAAACAATGTTCCTTCTTTATTAAAGGCTACTCCCAATTCATTGGCAATTTTTTCACACAATGAACCCATTAACTGGAAGCTTCTAACCACATCTTGATTTCTAAAATATATTTTTTGGTATTTTGTATCTTCTTTGTTATCTGGTCTAAACTCATAATAAGAGTTATTAGGCCTATAATCAAAATTAGTGTTTTTAACCACAGGTAAATACTGAGGGTTAGCAACATCATCTCCTATTTTTCATACTTTGCTAACACCACCTATATTTTCTGTATTACCTTCTGGAAAATATGTATTTGGCATATTATACATTCTATCGTTTAATAATGCTTGAGAATCAATAGTATCTCTAGTAGCTGACATATCTATATAATTTAAAAATGTTGGACTAATATTATTCAATCCATATTGTTTTATTAATGAACTATTTTCACTATTATAGAAAAAATCATATAGTGTCAACATTAATGAATCAACACTTCTAGTTTGGTCTTCATAACTTTTGTAAGGAATTGGTTCATCTCAACCATATAATGCTTCAGCAGTTGAATTATAAGCATCTGAACCATAATAAAACATATAATTACCATTGCTAATTGAACGAGTTCCTTTTAAAACATCTAAAATTGAATAATTTGTTCCAGGTAAAGAAGCATAATCAATAAAAACATTTTTATTATTCTCATTATTCTGTTTGCTTTTAATTTGATTATATAAACTACTAGTTAAAATATTTACTGTTGGAAACTTTATTGTATTTACATTGCAAAATAAGCCAATTGCTAAACTACCAGTTATAGCAACAGCACCTACAACTAAAATTTTGATTAGCTTTGATATTTTCATTTGTTAACCCACATTTATTCTTGGCTTTTAGAAATATTATACAATGTTCTCAAAATAATACCAGTACCGACATTTCCTTTGTCAGCAGTAGCAGCTACATCAAAATGCACATATTCTTTATCCAGAGTAAATTCTTTTAAAAAACAAGCTGCACGAGAACTTCCGGCTGCTGGAGAAGTACATGAGTTTAAAATATCAGCAACTTTGGAGTTTGTTAACATTTCTAAGAATTCACGATGAAATGGTAATCTTCATACTTGTTCTGATGCTTCTTTAGCTGCATTTAAAGTTTTATTTCAAATAAGATCAGATGTTGCTCATGTCCCAGTAAATGTTTCGCCTAGACTATAAATCATTGCTCCAGTTAAGGTTGCAACATCAAAAAGATGAGTTGCTTTTAAATCTTTAGCAGCATATGTTAAGGAATCTGCTAGGATTAAACGACCTTCGGCATCAGTATTGTCAATTTCCACAGATTTACCACTATATGAAATAACTACATCATCAGGCTTTTGTGCTTTCTCATTCAATAAATTTAAAACTAGTGGACATAGAACAACTAAATTAGTTTTTACTTTGTTTTTAGCAATTGCTAATAATGCTCCAGATACAATGGCCGCTCCAGACATATCCATTTTCATTCAACGCATATGACCAGCAGTTTTAATATTATAACCACCTGCATCAAAGCACACACCTTTACCAATAAAAGCATACTTATCTTTACTTGAAGAGTTATTATATTCCATCACCAATAATTTTGGACCATGTTCTCCACTAGCTGCTTGTCCAACACCTAAAAGTAAATTCATTTTTTTCTCTTTTAAATCATTTGTATCTAAGACAGTAATTTTAACACTGTCAATACCTTTAAACTTTTCTTTAATTTCTTCTACAAATGATCCAGGATAAATATAATTTGAAGGCATATCTTGTAATCTTCTAGTAAATGTTTGAGCTTCAGCAACATTTTGGTATTCTTGTAAAGTATTTTTATATTCATTTATTTTTTTAGAATAGATTAAATAAGATATAGTTTTTGGTTTAACAGATTTTAATGTTCAAGGTACAACAGATACATAATTAAAGGCACTAACTAAACACATCAATAATCTATCATGGTACTTATCATTAACAATTTCTAAAAACGAATCTAAATCAACATTAATTTCCATTCATTCTTTACATGGTTTTGCAAACTTCTTTAAAATTGCTTCATAAAGTTCATAACCATCTAATTTCTTATCTAATACTATGTACATAACATCATCTTGTGAAAAGAAATTATAGTCATTAACCTTTTCCTTATTTATTTTTTCAGCACTTTTAGCATCAATAGCACTTAAAGTTTTTTTAAATTTTAGTTTATTATCAAATAGCATATTTTATCATCTCCAAGTTTATATATTATTATATAACTTAATTTTAAAAAACAAATGAAGAGAACAAAATTATAAATTTTTTTCAATTAATTTTGATACATTTATTAAATAGAAAAATAATTCAGAAAAATTAATATCAATTGTTAAAAGATTTTCATTTTTAGGTAAATGATTCAAAATATGATGAAATGTTTTTGAATCTGGATAATTTTTTTTAATTCAATCTACAACATTATCTTTGCTTGGACAAATATTAACAGTACCAAATTCTAATATTTTTTCAAGTTTTTCATCATAAAAGAAAAATATTCCATAATTATTAATATAAATTTCACTTTTAGAA
>JAZOSV010000058.1:0-8433 GCA_045657345.1 Mycoplasma sp.
TAATAAATGTAATTAATAATAAAAAATATTTATAATATTCATTATTATGATTATTGCAATTACTGATGATATTCAACAATACCAATCTCTTAAAAAAACAAGAAAAGAAATTTTAATAACAGATCAAATTGAATTTGATAAATTGATTAACAATTCTGTGGTTATTAATGAATATTTATTTCACAAAAAAGATAGCTTAAAAATTCCATCAAAGATTTTTAAAATGTTATCATACAAAAAAAGCAAAAACTATGTTTTAAAAACTTGAGTTGAAGATCCAAAAATACTGAATGGAAAAAAGGTAGCAAATAATCTTTTGAAGGATTTAAAAATTAAATTAAATAATTTTGATTTAAGTAAGCATAAGTTGGCAATTGTTCAAGTTGGCGATGACTATGCAAGTTCAATTTATATTAAGAACAAAAAAAAATTATGTCATGAATTAGGAATAGAAGTTTTGCATATTCATCTAAATGGCAATATAGATGAAAAAGAATTAATTAAACAAATTAATAAATTAAATAAAAACAAAAAAATTAGAGGAATATTAGTGCAACTTCCTTTGCCAAAACATATTAATGAAATAGAAATATTTAATGCAATTAATAAAGGTAAAGATATAGATTGTTTTAATCCATATAATGTTGGTGAAGTTATTCTGAATAAACATAAAAATATAATATTCCCTTGCACTCCGAATGGATGCATTGAATTATTAAAACAATATAATATTAATTTAGAGTCAAAATATATAGTTATAGTTGGTAGGAGCAATATTGTTGGAAAGCCATTATCAATTATGCTACTAAATCAAAATGCTACTATTACTACTTGTCATTCTAAAACAAAAAATTTAAAAGAACATACGAAAAAAGCAGATATTTTAATTACTGCTATTGGTAAAGCTAATTTTATAGATAAATCTTTTATCAAGCAAGGTTGCATTTGTATTGACGTTGGGATAAATAGAGACAAAGATGGGAAATTATGTGGCGACATTAATTTTAAAGATGTTTATAATAAAATAAAATACATAAGTCCAGTGCCTAATGGGGTAGGTCAAATGACATTAATTATGTTAATTTTTAATTTTTTAAAATTAATAGAAATTAATAATTTATAATTTTATAAATTATGGAAAAAAAGGCTTTATATAGGAAATATCGTCCACAAAATTTTGACCAAGTGTTAGGACAACAACATATTGTTAAAACATTAATCAATGAAATTAAGTATAACCAAACTGTCCATGCTTATATTTTTTCTGGGCCAAAAGGTTCAGGAAAGACTTCCTTAGCTAAAATCTTTTCTAAAGCCATCAATTGTTTAGATCCACAAGGATATAATCCATGTAATAAATGTAAAAATTGTTTAGCCATTAATAATAATAGTTCTATTGATTTTGTAGAATTAGATGCAGCAAGTAATAGTGGTGTTAGTGAAATTAGGCTATTGATTGATTCATTAGATTACCTTCCTAATGATTTAAAGAACAAAATATACATTATTGATGAAGCACATATGTTAACTCCTAATTCATGAAATGCTTTACTCAAAAGTATTGAAGAACCTTCAAATAATATTGTTTTTATATTTGCAACAACTGAATATCATAAAATCCCTTCTACTATTGTTAGTAGGTGCGAACGATTTGACTTTAATTGTATTAGTGATTTAGAGTTAGAAAAATTATTATTTGATGTTTGCAAGCAGGAAAAAATATCTATATCACATGAAGCAATTAATATTATTGTTTATTTAGCGAATGGAGCAGCTAGAGATGCTTTAAGTATTCTAGAACAAATGCGTTCATACAATAATGGAAAAATTAATGAATCTGATTTATATGAGATGTTTGGGTTTTTAAGCCTTGATGATATTATTAATTTTATTAATACAATTTTAGTTCATGATGTTCAGAAATTAATTATGCTAATTAATGAATTTGAAAGCAGGGGAATTAATTTATATAAATTCACAATTGATATGATTGAAATTATGATGGATCTATATATTTATAGTTCCACACAAAATTTGTCCTTGTTAAAAAGAATAAAAAATACCAAATATATAAAGCTAATTAAGTATAAAGATATTTTTCTAGATATTATCGAGTTATTTAACAAAAATTTATTAGATATTAAAAATAGTGAAAGACCAAGAATTAATTTTGAGTATATGATTTTAAAAGCAAGCGAACTTCAAGGCTCTAAGTCATCTTTGGAATTAAATAATTATTATAAAACGCAAGATCAAGTACAAGATTTGCCTAAAGTTAAAATTAATAGTTTATTACAAAATGAAAAAAATATTAAACAAACCAAACCTATCAATGCACCCTCATTAAACATTGAAATTGATAATTTGTTTAAGACCAAAGAGATGAATATTGGACAAAAGAAGGAAGAGGTTAAAATTAATCATAATAAAAAATTTAATTTAGATAGCAAATGGAATGATATATCTGATGTAGCCAATAATATTGAAAAAATTCCAGAACAGAAAAATGAAATTAATTTAAATTTACAGGATGAATTTTTCGCAGTTGCATTTAATAATAATAAAAATATAAAAGATTTTAATAATAAAATATTGCAAGATCTTAAAGAGAATAGTTTAGATTTTTCAAAAACAGTTAATTTATTTTTAAAGGCAAATAAATTTTTGATCTCCTCCCAAAATGGTGCTTTTATTTTAATGGATAATAAAACTATTGCTAATGAATTTAATAAAATTAGTGCATCCGATGCTTTTTTAGAGTTTTATAAATCTAATTTTAAATGTCTTCAAAGAGTGATGGCAATTGATAAAGATACAGCTAAAATTTATTTATATCATTATAAAAAAATAAATAATCCATCCTTTAAAGATGTTAAAATAATATCAATTAATGATGAAAAACAAAGAATTACTGATTCTATGTTAAAAATCTTAAATGAAGATTAAAAGGAGAAAATATTATGGACATGAAAAAATTAATGGCTCAAGCTCAAAAAATGCAATCAGAATTACAAAAGAAAATGGAAGAATTTGATACTAAACTATTTGATTTTGTTTATAAAGATTTAGTTAAATTAGAAATATATGGAAGTTTAAAAATTAAAAAAATAACTGTTTTAGATAATTCTTTAATAGATAAGAATGATAAAGATATGTTAGAAGATGTTATTGGACAAGCAGTAAATAATGCTATTGAAGCATTAATAAAAGGTAAAACTGAAATAACTAATAAAATTGCTGGTCCTGGATTAGATGGCTTATTTTAGAAATATTTTTCATTATAAATGATCAAGAGTAAATTTTTTGAATATTTAGTTGATGCTTTTAAAGCACTACCAGGTGTGGGGCAAAAGACAGCTAAAAAGTACGCATATTATATTATTAATGAGGATATGGTATTTGTTAATAAATTTGCTCAAAGATTATTAGATGCTAAACAAAATTTAAATCGTTGTAATATTTGTAATTGCATATGTGAGAACATACTTTGTGATATGTGTAATAATGAGCAACTACAACAATCATTATGCATAGTTTTAAATGATGAAGATTATGAACACATTGTAGATTCAAAAATATATCAAGGATATTATTACATACTATTGGACAATGAAAGTAGTGAAAAGAAGGTGAATTTAGAAAAATTTGATATTCAAAAAATTATTACTGCTATTAATACACATAAAATTAATGAAATCATTATAGCAACTAGTTTTTCCTTAAAGGGTGAGATTATTGCCAATTTTATAAAATCAAAATTACAATATTTAGATATTAATATTTTTAGAATAGGATTTGGTGTTCCTTTAAATGCAAACATTGATTATATTGATGAGGAAACAATTAAAGAATCATTTAAAAATAAACGAAGATTATATTAGTTATCATAATTTAATTTTAAAAGTCGGTTTAATTCAATAGCATATTCCATTGGCAATTCTTTTGCAAAAACATCAATAAAACCTAATATTAATAAATGCTCAGCTGTTTTTTGTTCCAGTCCTCTACTAGATAAATATTCTAATTGTTCTAAATTAAAATTACTTACACTAGCTTCATGATTAATAAATGAACTATTATTTTCTAAGATTTCACAAGGGATTGTATCTGAAATAAGATTAGGGTCAGATAATAAACTATCACATGTTACATTAGCAAATGAATTAGGAGCAGATTTTGTAATTTTAACAAGACCACGAAAAATACTTTTAGAATTTTTATAAGCAATTGTTTTTGAGACAATATTTGATTTAGTATTTGGAGCAAGATGAATCATTTTGGCACCAGCATCTTGTATTGTATTTTTATTAGCAACTGCTATGGAAATACAATTACCTTTAGCATTTTTCCCGGCAAGAATACAGCATGGGAATTTAATATTATGTTTTGAACCAAGATTACCATCAATTCAAGTCATATTAGCATTTTCCTTAACTAGGGCTCTTTTAGTCACATAATTTAAAACATTATTTGATCAATTTTGAATTGTTGTATATTTCATTGATGCATTTTTTTCAACAAATATTTCAACTACAGCAGCATGCAGATTATTAGATGAATAAATAGGGGCTGTACAGCCTTCAATGTAATGTAAAGAAGCTCCTTCATCTAATATAATTAATGTTCTTTCAAATTGCCCTAATGAACGATTATTGATTCTAAAATAAGATTGTAAAGGCATTTCTACTCTAATATTTTTTGGTACATAAATAAATGTACCACCAGATCAAACTGATGTATTTAGTGCAGCATATTTATTATCTGTATATGGTATCAATTTATTAAAGTATTTCATAAATAAATCATGATGTTTTTTATAGGCCGTATCTGTATCACAAAATATAACACCTTGCTTATCCAATTGTTGTTTATGTTTGTGATAAATTATTTCTGAATCAAATTGTGTACTTACACCATTTAAAAATTTAGCTTCAGCTTCCAATATTCCTAGTTTCTTAAATGTTTCTTTAATATTATTAGGAACATTATCTCAATCTTTATTAACCTTATTATCGTGGGTAACAAAATAATAAAAAGCATTAAAATCTATTTTGCCAATATCATGAGTTCAACTAGGATTTTTTTGTTTTAAAAAAGATTGGTATGCTTTTAATCTTAAATTTAACATATCATCTTGTTCTTTTTTGTAATTTGATATTTTTTTGACTATGTTTTGATTTAAGCCTTTTTCTAAGGCAAAAAGAGAATTATTTTTTATTTTCATTTAAAACACCTTTAAAAGCATTTGCACCAATCAATGAACATTTTACTCGATTAGCTTGTTGATAGATATCCTTAAAAACTACTAATTCATCTAATAAATCTTCATTATATGGTTCATTGGATATCATTGCAAAATATTGTTCTAATATTTTATTTGCCTCTTTAATAGTTTTTCCAATTAAAATATCACACAAAATATCAGTTGATGATACTGAGATCACACAACCTAAGCCAAAGAACTTAGCATCTACTATTTTATTTGCATCAATTTTAATAAATACTTTAATATCATCAATGCAAGAACTAGATTTATTATGAAAAGATAGATAATCATTGAATTGTGATTCGTTATCAACTTTATTATTTGGCTCTTCTGAGTGATCAATCATAATTTGACGCATCATATCTTTATCATTAGATAATTTCATTTAATACCTCTTCTTTAGTTAAATTCTTAAGGACCTTAATGAACTCTTTGATTTCTTCTAATGAATTATATACATAGAATGATGCTCTAACTAATGAATCAGTTCCTAGCAATTGATTCATCAATTTAGCACAACTTAAACCCGAACGTACAATGATCCCTTTTTTCCCGAGATAGTTTGCTAAATCTTGAGCAAAAACCCCTTTCAAATTAAAAGCTAGCATTGGTGTTTTGTAATCTAAGTTATATATTTCTAAATGATTACATTTAGATAATTCCTTAACCAATAAATCATGAATTTTATTTTCATATTTTTCAATAAAGTTATAACCTATTTTATTTAAGAATTCAATAGCTTTAACCCAACCGTATATACCAGCTACATGTGGAGTCCCACCCTCATATTTAGCTACACCTTCAATATAACAAAAACTTTGTTCATTAATAGAAAAATTCATTCCACCACCAAATCTAATTGGATTAACAATATTTTGTAATTGCTTTTTAATATATAAAGCACCAATACCTGTTGGCCCAAATAATTTATGAGCACTAAATACTCCAAAGTCTAATCCAAATTTTTTAAAATCACATTTTTGATGTGGAATCATTTGCGTTGCATCTAGACATAAATAGATATTAGGATTATTTTTTTTGATAGCATCACATATCTTTTTTACATCTAAGCTAACACCAATTAAATTTGACATTCCAGTAAAAGATATTAATTTTGTTCTTTTATTAATTTTTTTAATAAATTCTTCTGGCCTTGGAACTAATTTTACCTGATCAACAAAGACTATTTTAATTTTTAATTTATCTCTTAAATGATATCAAGGTAGCAGATTAGAAGCATGCTCTAATCTAGTTAAAATAATTTCATCACCTTCTTTTAAAATTTGTTCCATAGATTGAGCTATTAAACTTAACCCTTCAGTTGCTCCAGAGGTGAAAATTATCTCATCTTTACTTACATTAACTAAATTAGCTACCATAGTTCGAGATTGTTCCATTTTTTCTTGTGCTTTATAAGCAAACATTGAATCATTATTATGTGGATTTGATGATTGTTGTTCATAATAATTAATTATGGTATCAGTGACCATATTAGGCTTTAATGATGTAGCTGCAGAATCAGCATATATCAGGTCTTTATTATTTTTGAATCAATTAATGTGAGCTCTTATATTTTTTATTGTCATTTGTATTATTTTCCTATTATTTCATTAATTCTCATCATTATTTTATTTCTTTGTTTTTGATCAATATATTTCAAGATACTATTTATCTTCGATTGACTTAAAACAAATTCAGCTTTTGTTTGTTTGATTCCTCTTGATTTTAAGTAATCTAATTCATTAATATTGATTGTTCCAATTTTAACACTATGTTTAGCATTAATTTGATTACTCAAGAAATTAAATATAGGCTTAATATCTATTTTACTCTTAGAATCTAATATTAATCCATGAGCCTTCATATCAACCTCATTATTTTTTGAAGCCTTAGTATTTTTCACCAACAATGTTGAATTTATTTTCGCATCATTTAAAATAATAAAAAAAACATTAATATTAATTTTATTTTGTTTATTTATTATCGAGTATTCTATACGATGGTTTTTATTATGTGATTGAATAATTGCAATCACATTAATAATGTTGTTTATATTATTTTTAACATTAACTTTTAAATAAAAATCTTGTGATGAAAAATCAACAATTGTTAGGTTTTCACTTTCAAAATAATTTATATTTTTATTAAATCTCTTTTGAACTATTAATAGTTTATTTTTTTGCAAAGTGCTCACCTATACATGTACCTAATATTTTTTTGTCTTGGTTTTTAATTCCTAATTTATTTAATATTTTTTTAAAACCATTTTCCATAATATCCATAGCAAATTCATAATCACCTTTATGAACAATAGTTTGATTAGCTAATAAATATATTTTATTTGGTTGTAATTGCTTTATTAACTCCTTATTATGAGAAACAATAATTAATGTTTTTCCTTTTTTTAGTTCCTTCTTTAAAATATCAATAATAATTTTAAATGAATCAACATCCAAACCACTGTCTATTTCATCCACTAATATTAGTTGTGGATCTAATAAAAGCATTTGCATAATTTCATTTCTTTTTTTCTCTCCACCACTAAATCCTAAATTAAAATCTCTTTCTAAAATATCTTGATTAAGATTAACCAGTTTTAAATTAGCTTCAATAATTTTATAAAATTCAATTGTTTTTAATTTTGTTCCTTTAGCATTTAAAATAGATTTATAAAAATCAATAGTTTTTAATCCTTCAATTTCAATAGGATTTTGATTAATTAAAAAAATTCCTAGATTAGATCTTTCAAATGATTTTAATTCATTGATTATTTTATCCTTAAAGACAATTTCTCCTTTTCCAACAGATGTAGCATAATGACCCATAATTGTTTTTAAAATAGTGCTTTTACCTTCTCCGTTTTGACCTAAAATAGCAATACATTCACCTGGTTTTACATTTATATTAATGTTATTTAAAATATTTTTTTTATCTATTTTGATATCTAGATTTTTTAAACTTAATATATTATTCATAATCATTGTTATTATAATATTTTATTTTACTTAATTTAATAAAGTGAATATTCTAAAAATATGAAAATTATATATTTTTAAATTTCTAATAATTATTCATTAAAATTAAAATAATAGAAAATACCCTTACCATTAACAAAAAAGTTTATTATATAGTATATATTTTAAAATAATTAGTAATTTGATCTCTTG
>JAZOSV010000059.1:0-9702 GCA_045657345.1 Mycoplasma sp.
AAGATACCATTATTACTCAGAACTTGAGAAAGAAAACATTCCATATGCAAATAGATATATGACTCCACAAGATGCAATTAAACTACTGTATAATTATTAACAGAAGTGGTATGTCCAAAAAGATGGTCCATTAAACATTATTTCATTATTGAGAAAAAAACAGGAATTAATATATAATAATATAGAATATATTAATAGGTGATTATGTATTTTTTTTATAAAATAATTTCTCGTGTAGCAAAATTCTTTTCTAATGCACTATTAGTAATAGCAATTCCTATCTCTATTATTTTAGCTGCACTATTTGGTATTTACTTTTGATTAGAACCATTTCTAAAATCATTAAATTTATGATCTTATGTTAATGATGCTTTGATTGCTTCAAATTCTTTTGATGCCTTCAATACCACTAGATGAATTACACTTGCCTTAATGATTTTAATTATTGTTTGTTGAATAATTTTTATAACTGCTTGAATTATTAAAAAAATTAATTATAAAAGAATTGCAAATATTGATATTGCTAGAAACAAGGAATTTAGAAATCAAGATATTAATGAATATCAAGAAAAACTAGAAAAATATCGTTACCGTGATTAAATATCATTTGTTTTTTTATGGTAAAATTTAGATATAAAATTAGGAGTTACTATGAGTGATAAAAAAACTTTTAGGTTTAGTGCTGAAGAAGAACATATGCAATATGAAAAAACAAAAGTTCAACCAACTAAGGTTTTTAATGTTGAAGATTTAAATTTGGGTAATAGTAATTCCAAGTTTAAGAACTTGTCAATTGAAGATTTAGAATATAAACTTGAATTTGAAGATTTAACTGATGCAGAAATAGAAGAAATTAAAGCAATTATTAAATCTAAAAAATAATGGATAGTGAATTTATTAATAAGGTTTGTTCGTACTACTCTTTGTTGGAGTCTTGTGTTAGTATTGATGACTTAATAGCTATTTCTAAATTAAACAAAAATAAATATATATTATTAGTTGATAAAAATATGTGTTCATGTATTGAATTTTATTTTAAATGTCAACAAAATGAACTGATTCCTATTATTGGATTAGAAATCAATTATTTAGATAACAATTTAATTCTAATAGCTAAAAATAATCATGGCTATTGTAATTTATTAAAAATATCTTCATTTGATAAGACTAATGTTGATTTTCAATTACAAGATTATTGTCAAGATTTAATTGTAATTTTAAGAAAAGGTAATTTAAAAATTAATAATGGTGATTTTTATTTAATATCAGAATTAGCTATTAATGATGTTTATTATTTAAAGCCAGAAGATATTAAAACATATAAGGCATTAATTTGTATTAAAAACGAAATTAATTATCATGATTGCAAAGTTAAGACAAATAATTATTTTTTATCATCTGAAGAGGCTTTAAAAAGATTTGATAAAAAATTAATTGATAAAACATTTAAATTATTATCACAATGTCAATGAAAACTTAATAATAATAACTTTAAGTTAGCTCAATTTACAATACCTAAAAATATTAGTTCAGAAGATTTCTTGAAGAAATTATGTATTCAAGGCTTACAAAAAAAGTTAAATTTATCTGATGGATTTATTTCTAAAAAATATGCAGATCGCTTAGCATATGAACTAGAAGTTATTAACAGGATGAAATTTAATGATTATTTTTTAATTGTTCAGGATTTTGTTCAATATGCTAAGCAGCATAAAATTATGATAGGTCCTGGTCGTGGATCTGCTGCTGGTTCATTAGTTGCTTTTGCCCTTGATATAACAACTATTGATCCCATTGTTAATAATTTATACTTTGAAAGATTTTTAAATCCTGAACGCACTTCATTACCTGATATTGATATAGATGTAATGGATACCAAGCGCCAAATGTTAATTGATTATATATTTAATAAGTATCAATTGAATAACACTTGTTACATTGCTACTTTTCAAAGAATTAAAGCTAAAATGGCAATTAGAGATGTTGGTAGAATATTAGGGATTGAATTAAAAACAATTGATAAAATTTCTAAATTAATTAGTTTAGAATTTGATAATAATTTAATGCAAGCTATTGAAAACAATCAAGACTTACAAGTGTTTTATAAACAATATCCTGATCTTTTTGATATTGCTCATTCTTTAATTAATATTCCAAGGCAAGTATCAACTCACGCTGCTGGTATTATTATTTCTAATGAAGCTATTTATGAAGACATTGCAATTCAAAAAGGGATTGATGATTGAAATTTATCACAAATATCGATGGAATATATTGAAAAATTAGGACTAATTAAAATTGATATTTTAGGTTTAAAAAATTTATCAATTATTGCTACTATTCTTGAGATGATTAAAAATAATCATCATCAGGAAATAGATTTAAATAAAATTGATTTAAATGATCAAAATTTATTTAATGAAATTACAAGAGCAAACACAATTGGCATTTTTCAATTAGAATCAAATGGAATGAGAAATACATTAAAAAAAGTTAAGGTAAATAGTATTGAAGATATTTCTATAGTTTCAGCTTTATTTCGTCCTGGCCCACAAGCCATTATTAATAATTATGTAAAAACTAAAAATGGTGAATTAGAGCCTCATTATGTTAATAAACAAATTAAGCCCATTCTAGAACCAACACTAGGATTTTGCATTTACCAAGAACAGGTTATTGAATTGATTAAATCAGTTGCTGGTTTTAGTACAGGTCAAGCTGATATATTAAGACGAGCAATATCTAAGAAAAAAGAACAACTCATTATTAAAACAAAGAATAGTTTTTTATCTGGGGCACTAAAAAATGGTTATACTAATGAACAAGCATTAGAAGTTTTTAATTATCTTTTGGAATTTGCTAATTATGGTTTTAACCATTCTCATTCTTTAGCTTATGCTTATATTTCTTATCAAATGATGTTTTTAAAATACTATTATCCTTTGGAGTTTCATTTATCATTATTAAAATTTGGAGATAATTCTTTTGATAAAATTAATAGTTATATCTTTGAGGCCAAACGCTTTGGCATTAAGATTTATAATGTTTCTATTTTAGATTCAGAAATTAACTTTAGTGTTTATCAAAAAGGGATTATTTTTGGTTTGTCCAATATTAAAGGAATTGGTTATGAAATTGCTAAAAAAATCATAGTTACACGTTTAGAAACTAAATTTGATGACTATGTTTCAGCAATTGTAAATCTTTCAAGTAATATTAATAAAAAAACAATTGAAATTTTAATTAAAGTAGGTGCTTTTGATATCTTTAATGTTGATCGCTTATTTCTTTTAAATAATCTAGATGAAATAATTGAGAACGGGTCTTTTAAAAACGACAATGCTGACTTTTTATTTGGTTTAAATTTAAAAGAAGAAGATCTAAAAATGGATGAACTAACCAGGAGTAATTATGAATATCAATATCTAGGTTTTTGTTTTTCTAATAATGCTTGAGCACAGCATTTTGAATCTAATTCTCAAAAATTTAACTTACAAGATTTTGACTTAAAAACAATAACTAATGATAAAAATTATTTAATTTATATTAATAGTATAAGAAAAGCGAATACCAAGTTTGGTAACCCAATGTTATTTATTAAATGTAGTATTGATATGACTAATTATGATTTAGCTTGCTTTGATGCTGATTTAATTAAAAAAATAAAACCTAATCAATATTTAATTGTTAATTTTAGTGTTGATAAAAAAAATAAAAATAATTTAAAATTAGCAAACATTATTGAAACACTTTAAATTTAATAAATGTTTTTGATTCAAATAATGAATTTTAAATAAACAAAAATTAATTAGTAAATATCAAAAGAAATTTATACAGCATAAGATATTTTTGTTAAACTTGATTTTCACTAAATGATTATCATTAGCACAATTACTGATGAGTTCAATAATGCTAGTATAAATAAATTGAAAAGCATTAAATAAAAAAGGAATTCAACAAAAACATAAGGTTATTAGATAAATAAAAATAATAAATGGTGCAAATGTAAAAGAGTAGATCCAACCAAATAAATTAAATGCTTGATTAAAATAAATATTAAAAGGAATAGATAATAATGTTAATGTAATGTTTATTATAAAGATTTTAATAATTTGATTATCATAAATTTTATTTATTACTAGGATTAAGATTATTGACATATAAGTTAGTATGAATGAATAACTAATTGCATCTATTGGTGCTACTAGGCAAATTAAAAGTGCACTTAAGATAGTTATTTTTAGTCTACTTATTTTATTACGTAGGAATAAACTTAATAATAAGGTAAGAACTATTCTTATAGAACTAATGGAAAAATTTGTCATATACATTAAAAATAAACTAATTAATATTGATAAGATATTTTCAAATCACTTTCATCTTTTAAATAAAAAATTAACTAATGTAATTAAGGCAGATAAGTGCATGCCGCTTACAACAAATAAATGAACGATATTTAGTTTAATAATATTCTGATAAATTTGACATTTATAGTCCTTTTCGTTAAACAACAATAACTTTATAAAATTAGCAACATTATTATTGTAATTTTGTTCTATATATTGTTTCATTAATGACCGGAGATTGTTTTTAAAATCAAAAAGATTATTAAATTTCTGAAAAGAAAAATTCGAATTTAAAAAAACTAGTAATAAGCTAAAAATAACTAGACCACTAAAAACAACAATAATTATTTTTCAAGAATTAATAGCATAGAACATTAACAATATACTAGGGATTAAAAAAATAAGAAAAATAAATTCTTTTTTCTTAATTATTTCTATTAATGAAAATAATATTATTAACAAGTTTAATAAAACTATTTCTGATTGAAATGATTTTATTTTATTAAAAATTTTCTTATAATAATCCTTAAAATGAAATATGATACTCATGGTATAACTCCTAGTTTTTATTACGAGATTAATAAATCAAAGTTTTTGGCTTTTGTATTTAATGTTGAATCAGTTAAAGAATTTGAAATGCTACATCAAATAATTGTTAATGAGCATAAGAAAGCAAAACAAATTTGCTATGCTTACAAAATTATTGATAATGGAATAAAATATAAGGTTTTTAACGATACTGAACCAAAATGTATTGCCCATAGTACAATATTTTCTTTAATTGAAAAAAATAATTTATCCAATATTGCAGTCATTGTTGTAAGGTATTTTGGTGGGATAAAGTTAGGTAAAAATAATTTATTTCGAGCTTATTTTTATACTGCTAATGAAGCTTTAAAGGATTTTTTAGTGATAAAAAGTCAATAAATAAATGTTTTTTTATGTTATTTATGTTTAAATTTTAGTTTTTTTGTTATAATTTTAGCGTTTAATCTTATTGTATAAGATTGAGATGGAATAATATTATGCAAAAAACTACAATGATTACAAAAGAAAAAATGGATGCTAATCGTAAATGATACATAATTGATGCTACTGGTCTAGTTTTAGGAAAACTATCAGTTAAACTTGCAAATATTCTAAGAGGAAAAGATAAGGTAACATGAACCCCAAATGTTGATTGTGGAGATCATGTTATTGTTATTAATGCTAATAAAGTTGTTTTAACAGGGGATAAATTAGATGGAGAATTTTGATATTCTCACTCTCATTACATGGGCGGCCTTAGAAAAAGAAGTGGTCGTGAAATGGTTAATAAATATCCTGTTGAATTAATAACAAGATCAGTTAAGAGAATGTTACCAAAAAATAAACTTTCTCGTCAAATTATTACTAAATTACACATTTATGAAAATGATGTTCATAATCATCAAGCACAACAACCAGTTGAAATTAAATTATAAAGAGGTGTTTAGAATGGCTAATGTTGAATATAAAGGTATTGGAAGAAGAAAGAGTTCAATTGCATTGGTAAAATTAGTGCCAGGTAAAGGTAATATTTCAATCAATGGTCATGAACCTAAAGAATATTTTCCAAACTCATTAGTTATTCAAGACATGGAACAACCTTTAATGGTGACCAATACAAAATCAAATTATGATATTTTTGTTAAAGCTATTGGTGGTGGTTTTAATGGGCAAGCTGGAGCTATTAGATTAGGAATAGCTAGAGCATTAATTCAAGTTAATCCAGAATATAAACCAATGTTAAAAAAGTTTGGGCTTACTACAAGGGATGCTAGAGTTAAGGAAAGAAAAAAATTCGGTTTATATGGTGCTCGTCGAAGTCCGCAATTTACAAAACGTTAATTTTAAAGATACACATATTTATTTATGCAAGATTTATGTTGGGATAATTTTTTAGACTTGGTAGAGTTAATAGAAAAATATAACTTTAAAGAAAAATGACTATCTCCTATTCAACTAGTAACATTTACTTATTATGGTTTAAATTTAAAGTTTAATATATTAAATAATAAGGAAGTAATTCTTTATGTTAAATTAGATAAAAAATTTTTCCCTAATGCTAGTGATAATTGATACTTTTCTCAAGTATATTATGATGAATCTAGTGATATTTACAATATTAAAGAAAAAATAAAAGAAGACTTGCTGATCTTAAATAATTCTAATGAAATATTTTTAGGCGGTAATCTCTCTTTAGAAATGGTTAATGATTTTGGCTTCTCATCTTATGACCTTTTTGAGAGCAAAGTTATTAGTAATTATATTTATGAGTTGAATACATTAAAAACATTTGCTGGTAGAAAAATGCAAAAAAAACGCAATCATCTTAATTTCTTTCTTAATAACTTTGCTTCTAAAACAATAATTAAAGATATTAGAGAAATAGATTTAAAAGACATTTTTGATTACTTTGATTATCATATGAAAAATTATGGTGATGAATATCGAGAATATGAAATTGAAATCTATAGAAACTTCCTTACAAATTTTTTAAATAAGAACAAAAACTTTAGCGGAATTATATTATATCTAGACAATAAAATTATTGGTTTGACATTAGGATTTTTAAGAAAAAATGTTTACGAAATTATTATTGAAAAAGCTAATCATGAATTAAGAGGAGCATATCAATTTTTAATTCAAGCTAATTTAAACAAGAATAATATTAACTGTCCTTATTTAGATAGACAAGATGATGGTGGGATTGAGGTATTAGCTCAATCCAAACATTCTTATCATCCAATTTATGAAATTAAAAGATTTTGATTTAAAAATAATTTATAATGTAATTAGTTATGAAAAAAGATTATTTGATTAAAAAAGATTTATCAGATTACAAATTAGAAGCTCAGAAAATTTACCAAAGTAATTTTGGTGGCAACCAGGTTGAAGCAGAAAATATTTTTAATAATATTATTGATTTAAAAGAATCTTATGGTGGTTTTGTTAATAATGAATTAGTAAATATGGTTTGTGTTGGCATTAAGCAAATTATTAATAATGAGCAAACATATACAATTGCTAATGTTTGTGCTGTTGCTACAAAACAAGAATTTCAAAAACAAGGTTACGCTACTATGCTTTTAGAAAATTCTTTCCAAGAATTAGTAGATAAATATGATAGTGTGATTTTACAAGCAGAAAATTGAGATTTCTATGATAAACATTTTGATTTAATTGATAATACTATCAAATATGAATATCATTTTATTCCTGGTGAGTATCCAACGCCAATGGTTATGACTTGAAATGAACCAAATGATGCAATTATTAATTCAATTGAAAAAAGTTGTGAAAATAATTTAATTGGTGTAGATAATCCTATTCTTTATATTCAATCAATTATCAATATATATCAATCATATGGCTATCAATT
Source organism: Mycoplasma sp. (assembly GCA_045657345.1). GTDB lineage: Bacteria > Bacillota_I > Bacilli_A > Mycoplasmatales > Mycoplasmoidaceae > Mycoplasma_L. The sequence continues at coordinate 7,750 of JAZOSV010000059.1, forward strand.
TTTAGCTAATCCATTTGCTTATGTTTGATTTGATCAAGAAAAAAATATTATTGATTTAAACTATAATGATGTTGGCCAACTAAGTTGATTATTAAATATGATTCAACCTAAAAGTAGTATTTGATTGTTTGAACAAGCTTTACCTAAGGAATTAATGAGTTTGAAACCAACTGGTAAAAAAGCAATTATCACTAAAACATATGCTAAATCTAAAAAACATTTTAAAAACATTAAATTAATTGATTTTTTTGTTTAGTTGTTTTAACATCTTTTCTCCTTCATAAGTTAATGAACGTCCTTGATGGGATTTAGTAATCAAATTATTTTTAATAAGATATGGTTCAATTCTATTTTCAATTGTTTGAATATCTATTTCAGAGATTGCTGCAATTGTTTTTAGACTTAGATGTGAATTTATGCTAAAAGATTTCAAATAAGCAATATCTAATTTATCTAGACCATATTCATAAATACCAATTAAATTTAAAATTTCCATTATCCCTAGATTAGGATAAACATTTTTATAATCTAATATTCTTCTTAAAATTTTATTTGCTATTCTAGGCGTGCCTTTGGCATGAGATGAGATAATCAAGATATCATTTTCATTAATCTTTAAATTCATCTTATTAGCCATTGATTTAATAATTTCTTCCATTTCCTTTTCATTATATAAATCAAAATAAAAACTAATTCCAAATCTTTCTTCTAATGGTTTAGGAATTTTGTTAATATTAGTGGTTGCTCCAATAATAGTTATTTTAGGTATATCAATTCTGATGAATTTATAATTATTGTCCTTACCTACTTTAATATCTATACAATTATCTTCTAAGACACTATAAAGTGTTTCCATAGATTCAATATTAATTGCATGTATCTCATCAATAAAAACAATATCACCATCACAACACAATGATAAAAAGTTGATTAGGTCTTGAATCTTTTTAATTTGTGTCCCTTGGATAATTTTTAATTTTTTGGATAAATAGTTAGCTATCACATATGCCATACTGGTTTTACCTGTACCCGGTAAACCAAATAAAAGAATATGATCTAATTGCTTTTTATTCTTAATAGCTGCTTGTATAAAAACTAAAAGATTATCAACAATATTTTGTTTTCCTTTAAACTCATTAAAGTCAGTCGGTCTTAAAGTATAGTTATGCATGATTTATTTTTCCACTAGCAATTAATTTAATTGAATTTGAAATTAATTCATTTAAGGGCATTGTTTTATTTTGGGAGTAGAAATCAATTGCTACTTTAATATCATCTTTACTATATCCTAGTTCACTTAAAGCATAAGTCAAATTATTAATTTCATTATTTACACTTGTTTTAGTTTCTACATATCAATTATTCTGATATTTATTTTTTAGATTTGCTATTATTAATAAAGCTTTTTTCTCATTCAAGCCTTTTAATTCTTTTAATTTATCAATATTGTTATTGACTATATAATCAATAATTTCTTTAACATGACAATTTGATAGGATATTAGTAGCAATTGTAGTACCTATTCCATTAATCGATAGCAAATCAACAAATAATGTTTTTTGAATTAAATGTTCAAATCCATATATTTCCTCAATAATGTTATTTTTAGGGTCAATTTTACTAATTTTGTGAATATATAGCCTCATTACTTTTTGTTTTTCTAATTGCTGATTTTCTAATATTTTAATTTTGTAACCTATAAAGTTTGAATCAAAAATAATAAACTTATTACCTATGTATGAAATTTTACCTATAATGTAGTGAATCATTTTGCTCCTTTTATATACTCCTCATTTATATCAAGGTCAAAATAATATATTTTTTACCCTCTTTTTATTAATTTTTAAATTTTCACAAAAATCTAGATTTTTTTTACCATAGTAATAATAAGAGCATCAAGATATAAATCAATCTATTATTTAATTTGGTGAAATCTTGTCTAATAAGTAAAGA
>JAZOSV010000060.1:0-8638 GCA_045657345.1 Mycoplasma sp.
TATGTGTTAATATAGTATTTGATGATAAATTAACAAGTGATAATTTTGAAGATTATTATATTTATTATAAGAGCATAGCTCTCTAGACTCTAAAAGAGTTATAAAGCTGTTATGTATAAATAATATATTATAAACACACAAATTTATTGATTCATTTCATTCCCATATCACCTTGATTCATTTCATTTCAATGAATATTATATTTTTTTATAATTTATTAAATGAAAACTTATAAATATTATGTTCATGGAAAACCAAAAACATTTGATTTAACATCTTTAACACCTGAAGAGATAGAGAAATTTAAAGCCATGAATAATACTGAAAGATTAAGATTTATTGAATTACATCATTTGGAAAATATACCATTATGGGAACAGATTGATTTAAAGACTTCAACTAAATTATCAGATGAAGGAGAAGCAGACAGAAAGAACAAACAGAAATACAGTGAATTATTCAGAGCTAAGAACATTAAAAACCAATTAGAACAAATGAAAGATAAAGGAACAGAACCAACAGAAGAAAATATTAAAAAAACATTTAATGATTTTGAAACACAAGATATTAAACAAGCTATGAAAAATGGATATGCTGATATTGATTCATTAATTAATTTCTATGCTAATAAGATTGAAACATTAAATGTTGATTCAATAGAAACATTAAAAGCTAAAGAAATTAAAAACCTTGAAGCAGCAAATATTAAATTAAATGATACAAAATCATTAGCTAAAGCTATTGAAAAAGTATTCCCAAAAGAATATGTTAAAAAAATAGTTGAAGGTATTGAAAAAGGTGAAATACCTGAATCAGTTGGTGTATCTGTTGTTGGTAATGATGTTTTAGGAACAATTAGTGGATTATTGGCAAATGGTAATACTGTTTTAGCTGATGATATTAAAAATTATTTTGAAGCATTAGTTAAGAAAGTTGAAGCAAAAACAGATAGCACAATCACAAAAGAAGAATTAAATCAAATACTTAAAACAGATGAATTAAAAACAGCTTTAATAGATGAATTAAAGAAAACTAAAGAAGAAATTAAAACAAATATAGAAGAATCAGCAGAATATGTTAAAAAATCTGTTGAAGATTATCAAAAAATTATTGATAAATTATCAAAATTACAAAAACAAGGGGTAGATTATAACACAATGTTAAACAATATGGCAGAAATGTTAATAAATATATGTCATTATTATGGTTGGAATTATGGATCCAATACTAAACCAGGTTATAGAGATGAAAGATATAAAGTATATAAAAAAACTGATGAATTAATAGATTATCCAGATTTGGGAATAAATAAAAACAATTTAATTAAAGCTTTAATTATGCTGTGTAATTATGATAAATTACCAATAGGTGAAAAAGGATTACTTTATGAAAGAGCAAATGTTTATAACAAAACACTTAAAAATTTATATAACTTATTATTAAACTATGATGAGTTTAAAAAATTTAATGAAAAACATGAACTTAAAGAAGCTAAAGAAGAAGTAAAAGAAGGTGAAGGTATTGAAAGTTCAGAAGACTTGGAAGAAGACCTGAAAAGTTCAGAAGGTGGTAAATTCTTAAACAGATTTAAAGACTTTGAACCAGATATTAAAAGACTTGAAGGAATGATTAAAGAAATTAAAAACAATCAACTTGAATTGCTGAAAGGTAATATTAAAGATATATATTCAGAATTAAAGGAATTAAAACAAATGAATGAACAACCTGCCAAGGTTTGGAAGAATGAACAACCAGAACCTAAAAGTTTTAAACCATCATTTTTAAATGATATATCTAAACCAAAGAATTTAAAACCTACTGAAACAAAAATATATGAACCAGAAGAAGAACATAAAGATTTAAAAGATATATTAAGAAGAAGAAGAGAAGATATTGAACCTGATGAAATTGAAGATTTCTCAGAAGATGTTGATTGGGGTGAAGGTGCTCATTCTTCTCAGCCAGTACCTGGTATAAAGGACAAAGTTATTAAGTTTAAAGCATTAATGAAGCTTTTAAATTAAATGGTTTTTAAAACTTATATTTTTTATTTTTAATTTAATAAATATATAAAAATGGAAAATTCAATTTATTTTGATAAACACTTTGAAAAATTCATTAATAATGATATATCAATCAGACATTATTTTAAATGTAAAGTAGCAGAATTAAAAAGAGATTATCCAACAGTATTTACAAGCATAAGAAAAACAACAGGTATTAAATTAGTTAATAATGAACCTGAAACAATTAATAAAGCTAAAGAAATACTGTATAATGTTTATTTATTGAAACAATCACCAGGACAAGGAAGAACATTAAGTGATAATTTTAAAGTATTGAAAGATGATAAATTAGTTGAGATTATGAAAGATAGAAGTTTAACATTTGGTGAAAGATGTGAAAAGGTAAATAGGATTTTAATCCTTAACTCAGCAGGAGTTATTGTTAAAGGTGTAAAAGAAAGTGAAAAAGCTTTACAGCTTGGGAACACAGTTCCTTTAACATATAAACAAATTGAACAATACATTTACAGAAATTACAGTGATTATAAATATATAAAAGTTAATTTAGTGCCTGAATCAGAAAGCCAAAGTGAAGAAACAAAAATAATACCTGAATCATCAGAAGAAAGCCAAGAAGTAATGAAATATGAGAATGTTAATGAATCAAAGCAAGAACCTGTAAAGGATTGGAAGAATGAACAAAGAGCAAAAGGTAAATTTAAAGAATTTAAAACTGATGAAATAGTTAATATTATTAATAATAATACATCAAAGACAGCTTTTAAAATACTGTATGAGAGATTTAAAGATAAATATACAGAAACACAAATTAGAAACTATATAGCAAGAGCAAAAGCAAAATGAAATTATCTATTTATTTTTGTTTAAAAATGTAAAGCCAAAGCTTTTTTTAAAATATATTAAATGATATCTTTTGATGATTTAGTTGATACAGGTATTAATACTGATGAAATAGAAAATGATTTAAGAAATATAAGATTAAACACACAAATTAATAGATTTTCAATTATTGATTGTACTAATAGTATTGAATCATTATCATCAAACACTTTAGCTTTATATAATTCATTAACCTCTGGAGGTGGAGGATTTGGATATCTTGAACCATATTCAGCACATTCAACAGAAAATTTTATTTATAATTGTAATGATGTTTTAAGTAATCAAAGTTTTAATGAAACATTTAAAGAAGTTGGACCAAATATAAATTTTGATAATGTATCATTTACAACTAATCAAAAGCTAAATTTAAAAGGTCAAACATTTAATGGCTGTTTAATTCAATCAAATACTGAACCTATGATGTTAGATTATAAACTAATACAAAACAATAATTTATATAATAACAGTTTAATGAATATTAAAGCTGATGAATTTAAAAATAATGTTATAACAAATAGTTCTACATCAATTTTATTTCCACATTATAATATCACAGCTTTAACAGATTCAGGTAATCAATATTCAGAAATATCACATTTATATATGTCAAATAATAATATTAGTGATAACACATTTATAAGTGTAAAAAGAAATTATATAACTGCTAATATAATTAGTTCTAATATGTTTAGCAGACATAGCTATGGTAATATGATAGCATCATCATTCATATATAATACAATGTCTTATAACTGTATTAATAATGTATTATTAATGGAAAATATACATTCAAATCTTTTTTCAATTAACATTGGTTTATACTTAGATGCTGGTAATGCTAAAAAAAATACTTATACAAGCAATACTTATCTTAAAGGTTGTATTAGGTATTGTAGTGGTAATTCATATGATTCAATTATCATGTTAAGTTTAACAGGTACAAGTCATTCATTAAATACTTTCAATAAAATTACAAGTATGAATTTGGTAAATATATATTTTAAACAAAATTTACTTAATAATAATTCATTTATAAATTTATCTGGTTATAGTTTAAAATCTAATACAATAACAACAAATTCATTTATAAATATTAATGGTTATTATGTTGAATATAATGATTTAAATTCAAACAGTTTAGTTAATATTGATGGTTATTCTATAAATTCCAATTCTGCTTATGGTGAATCTTTATTAAATACTGTTAATGGTTATATAATGAAACAAAATAATATTAGTGGAAGGGTTGGTAAAATTTGTCATGGCCAAGGCTCAGGAAATACATTTCAACCTTCAATATTAGATTATACAGGTTTTAGTGTTTCATCAAATACTATTGGTGCTTATCAACATGGACATGTTAGGATGGGTTTTGCTAAAGGTGGTTATATTGGAGGTGTTGATAATGGTGGTTTATTAACTTTGGAAGTATTTTCAGCTGAAACAATTAATGTAAGCAGTGTTAGAGGTTTTTGTGATATTAAAGCAGGTAATTTATATACATGTACAATTTATTATGATACAGTATGTAATATATCAGCTAAAAATATATCAAGCTGTGCAATTAATAATAATCCTATATGTAATATTGATGTATGGTCAAGTTATAAAAATAATACTTTATCATCATGTAATTCAGTTAAAATTAATGGATTAAGTAATGTATATTTTGATAGAAATACATTTAATGATATTGAAACATTAAAAATGTATATAGACAATACAAAACTGTTTATAAATAAATTTTCAAAAATATCAGAATTACATCTTAAAAATGCTAATATATTTGATTCAACAAAAAGTATTACTTTTGATAATATTTCATCTTATTACTTTAAATATACTGATGGTTTATATAGTGGAACAGATATTAATTCAGATTTAACTTCAATTTCAAATTCAGCATTTATTAAATATGTGCCTTGTAGTTGGTTAAATGTTGGTGGAGGTGGAGGAAGTGGAGGTTTTAATTATTGGCAAAGTTATGATGAACACCCATTACTAGGTTATAATGTTAGTGAGCTAGTGGAAAGTGGTATAATAAATAATCATATTAAAGGTGTTGGTCCTGCTGCTGATTTTTATAATTGTACATTCCAAGATAAATATGTTAATTTAACAGGTTTAACATTTAGCAGTAATCATATATTTAATAATAAATGGTATCATGATTTAAAATATATAATGTTTGATGAAAATAGTTATGAAATTATAAGTTCATTAAAAATTAATTGTGATGTATGTAGATATAATACATTTAATCAAGTGAAACATTTAGATTTAAGTTGTATAAGACCTGTTAGTAGTAATAGTTTTGTAAGCTGTACTGACATATATGTTTATAATCAAGGAACACATCAAATAATATTGAGTAGTTGTAAGAATGTTAATTTAACAGGTGGTAATTTTAATGGTGTTGCTTTAAATAATGATTATGTTAAAATAAATTGTAATAATATTGAAAGCTTTAATTATTCAAATAAATTTAATGAAATAAGCTGTTATGGTTGTAATAGTAATACATTTAAAGATTGTGATTTATTTAGTTTAACAGCTTTCAGTATGTCAAATAATACATTTAATGGTATAGGTGATTATAAAATAAAATGTCATGATTGTGATGGATTAACAGCAGAAGTTAGACAATTTAGCATTGAAGGTTATAATATTGATAACTGTTTATTAAGTTCATATAATGAAGGTGATGTTTCAAGTTTATGGTCTCATGATGTTTATTTAAAAGCCTTCTATGCTGAAAGTATTAGAGCCTTTAGAATTTCTAATTTACATTTAGATATATCAGCTTATTTATTACATGCTAATATTTCAAACATTGGAACATTATATTTAAATTATACATTACCTTTTATTTCTGAACAGAAAGCATCATCAGATACTTATTTAATGAATAATGTTTATATTTACAGTTGTAGTCATTTTGATTTCCCAGCTATTGGAAGAGTTGTAAATAATGGTGTTTATAGTTGGAGTCATATACCATCTCAATATGTTTATATTAATGGTGTTCAATTGTCAAAGTTAATCTAAAATTATTTAAATTCATTACAATCCCATATTTTATTTTATCAATATATTTATTTTTTTAACATAAAAATAACAAACTACAAAATGTCAGAAGATTTTGATATTAATGCCATGACTGAAGATTTCATTAAAATGTGTTGTAATAATGACCCTGAAACAATAAATTATTATTATGAAATAAGAGATTTCAGAGCTTATAGCCAAGTTAAAGATTTTAGAAAAGTAATTGATGAAAACTTTAATAATTTCTGTTTTAATAATTCATTGATTCATAAAATTAATTTTGGATTGCTGAATGATAATCAGTTGTTATTTTACAGAATTTTAAGTTATGCTTTTGAGAATGGAGAAGGAAATATATTTAAAACATTGCCTTCAGATTATAAGAATAGATTAATACTTGAATATTATATGAAAGGGCTTGATAAGCCTATTGAAAATGTTAAATTGGAAGACTTAAAAACTGTTTGTGGTTATTGGTATGATAATATACCTTCAAGGTATTTAGTTAAACAAGGTAAGATTAAAGAAGTTAAAGAAATTGAAGAAGTAAAAGAAATAAAACCTAATTTTGATTTAATCAAACATACATTAGATTTCTTAAAAATTGGTAATTCATTATTGTTTAATGTTGATGGTTTTGCTAAAAATCAAATATGTTTATTGCTGTATGGTATGGCTGTTTATTATGCTTGGGAAAAGCTTTGCCTTAAAAAATTCAAGAACTTTAAACAGCTGGTTAATTATCTTAAATCATTCATTCAAATTAATACATATTCAAAATGTTTGGATGTGTTAGAATATAAAGACTTAGTCTCTCAGACCAAAGGGATGAAAGAGCTAAAGGAAGATAAAGAGCAAAATGATTTTTATAATCTTATAACATATTTAAAGTTTAAAGAACAAAGGGATGAAAATTATAATTACAGATATAAATGTGCTGAAAAGTATTTCAAAGATTCAAGAAGACAAAACACAAATTTAAATAAAACAGTTTATGAGGAATTACCAACAGGTGAAAGCTATATAAAAACAGTATATGAAAATATTGATGAAGTTAAAAAAGTATGGAATGATTTAGAAGAAGAATTTAAAAATAATGGTTTAACTGATAAATTAATAACTATGTGGTTTGATGGTCAATTATTAACCAGAAGTACATGTTTAATTGGTTGTATGTTGATAATGTTAAAAGAAGGTAAATTTATAGAATTTAATAAAGATGAAATGCCAGATTGGAAAGCTATTGCTGTAGGTAGTTATGAAGGAACTTATAAAACTAAGGAAGAGTTCAAAGAGCTAAAAATAAAAGATTCTAAAGATTTAAAACTTATTGATGTTTTATATATGTTATATAATTTCATGAATAATATTAAATTACAGTTTAATTAAACATCAAGCAGCAATTGTTATCATAATTATACCTGATAAATTACTTTTTAATTTTTGAAAGTAATACTGAATGTAATATTGAATCATTAGGTTTTAATATATTTCTGTTAAATAAATCATCATATTTTTCATTTATTTTATTTGATTCATTAGCTAATTTTAATAGTTTTTTAAATGGTGTATTATAATGTTCTTCATTAAAACTCCACACATCAACAATATCTTTACCATTTTCTTTTAATTTTTGTATTACTTTATTTAAAAATTCTATTGAACCTTTAACACCTATAATTGTATATTTAGTTGGAACAGTAGCAGTCAATGATACTTTACAATTTTTAGCATCAAAATAAAGTATATCTTCTTCACAGTCATTTAACATTTTAACTGAATTAAATATTGGTTCTCCTGTTCTATATTGGAAATATATTTTATAATTGTTAATTTCACCATATTCATTTGGTTTAGAATTGAAATAAAAGTGATACCATCCTTTTTCATCCATTCTTAATGTTTCTGACATATTCTTTTTATAATTTAAAAAATAAAAATTTAAAAACTTATTTTTGTTTTACTTCTTCATCCCTTTGGTCTGAGAGGCTATGCCTTTTCATCATCTGAGCTTATGATTTTGTTTTTGTTGGTGTAATATATGTTTTTAATAGTGTTTAATTTGCTGTTCTGTTTAGTTGCTATAAATCTTAATATAGCTACAGTAATTAAAGCTAATGAACCTACAATTTGAGTTATTAAAGTTAAATATAAATATAATTTGTCTTCAGTTGTTTTACTTAAGCTTATAGTTTCTGATGTTGAATTATCTGACATTTTAATGTTTTTTAAAATAATATTTGCTTTATATTAAATATATAATGAATGAAATAAAAAATGTAAAATTTGTATTAGGTAAAGCTGGAACAGGTAAAACAACAAGTATATTAAACAGTTTGAAAAATGTAAAAGGTAAAATACTGTGTATTGCTTATACTCATTCAGCAGTTGAAAATTTAAGAAGTAAAAGTGAAAACCAATGGGTTTTTATGACAATTCATAAATATCTAAAATTACCAATTAATAAGATTATTTACAGAAAGTTAAAAGAATATGAAAGGTTTGATTATATTGTAATTGATGAAGTATCATTAATACCTTTAAATATAATTGATATACTGTTTAATTTAACAAACTATTTTAAAGAAACCAAATTTATATTTATAGGTGATTTATTACAATTGCCATGTATTAACAAAGATAAGAAATTATTAAACATTAAACAGAAATATTTAAAAAAG
>JAZOSV010000061.1:0-7331 GCA_045657345.1 Mycoplasma sp.
AATACAAAAATAAAATTTTGATCATTTAATAACTAAAAAATAAAAATACTCTTAGCCAACAAACCAAGAGTACTTTAATGCATCAACAATTTTAATATGATATATTAATATTAGTGTTGCACTTTATATTTCATTTTAGAGTGCTCTACCATTGTTATAATGGTGTGCACTTAATAATTTAGTTTGGATAAACACTTAAAAATCTTAGTGTTTTTATATTAAATTAATTTTTTATTAATTAAATGTTTTTAGCATTTTTCTTTAAGTAGTCTGCTACACCTTTACTAGTTGGTTTCATAGCATCTTGACCCTTTTTTCAATTTGCTGGACAAACTTCTCCATGTTCATTAACAAAATTAATTGCGTCACAAAGTCTTAGTGTTTCATCAACATTTCTACCAAGTGGCAAATCGTTAATAGTAGCATGTCTAATATTTTTGTCTTTATCAATAATAAATGTTGCTCTTAAAGTAATAGCATCATCAAATAAAACATCATAAGCTCTAGCTATTTCTTTTTTAATATCAGCTAAAATCGGGAAATCGATTTTACCAATACCACCATTTGCAACTTCGGTATTTTTTCAAGCCAAGTGAACCATTTCACTATCACATGAAACACCTGCTAAGTTATAACCCCTATTTTGAAATTCTTTTAATCTATTATTAAAAGCAATAATTTCAGTTGGACAAACAAAAGTAAAATCTTTAGGTCAGAAAAATAAAATTAATCCATTTTTACCAATAAGATCTTTTATACTCACCGATTTTATAGAGTTATTAGCCATTACAGCATCTACTTTAAAATCAATTGCTTTATTAGTTACTAACATATTTTCTCCTTTCTATATATTTTATTCTAATTATTTTTTTATAAATATCAAATCAATTATAATTATTGCTGTAAAATATATGATATATTTAAGGAGTAATATGATTGATAAATTAACAATTGCTGCTAAAGAAACAATTCGTAATAACAAAAAAGGTAGTGGAATTGAATTTACAGACCTTTGAAAAAATGTAGCAAAAAAATGTAATCTTAAACCTGATTCTGAGACTATTAGTGATTTTTATCAAGAATTAATTGAAAATCAAGATTTTGTAAAAATTGATAACAAGCGTTGAACATTAAGAGAATTAATTTCTTGTGATGAATTTAATAAAATATCAAAATCTTTATTCACATCTTCCTTAGATGATGTTGAAGAAGAAGGATCAAAAGAATTTATGTCAGAATATGAAAAAATTGAGGCTAAACATAAATTTAGAAATTCTGATACTAGTTCATTAGAAGTTGATGAATATGAAGTTGAGCAACTTAATGATGAAGATTTTGATGAAGAAGAAGATAATGACGATGACAAAGAATAAGAATAATTTAGCAAATTTAAAAAAAATGCTAAAAGTTGCACAAACTTTTAACTATGCTATTCCTCAAATTAATGCTAATAATTTAGAATGAATTATGGCAATCTTAGAAGCAGCAAATGAATCTAATTCTCCAGTTATTATTGGTGTTTCTGAAGGTGCAGCCAAATATATGTGAGGATATAAAAATGTTGTAGATATGGTTAGCAACATGATTAAGTTTAAAAATATTACTATCCCTGTTGCTTTACATTTAGACCATGGAACTCTAAATGGATGTATTGCAGCATTAGAAGCAGGATTTAGTTCAGTAATGTACGATGGTAGTTCATTACCAATAAAAGAAAATATGGCTAATACTCAAAGAATAGTTAAATTAGCTAAAAAATATAATGCTTCTGTTGAAGCAGAAGTTGGTGGAATTGGTGGTAATGAAGATGGTGTTACTTCATTAGGTGAATTTGCTAATGTGGGTGATTGTATGGATATGGCTACATTAGACATTGATGCTTTAGCTGTAGCAATTGGTTCCATACATGGTATTTATCCAAAAGAATGAAAATCACTTGATTTTAATCTATTAACACAAATATCTGAATTAGTTAATAAACCATTAGTTTTACATGGTGGTACAGGTATTCCAAAAGATCAAATTAAAAGAGCAATTGCAAATGGTATCAACAAGATTAATGTTAATACTGAATGTCAATTAGCTTTTGCATATGCTACTAGAAAATACATTATGGACAAAAAAGATTTAGACGTTTCTAAAAAAGGATATGATCCTAGAAAATTATTAAAACCTGGTCAAGAGGCTATTAAAATAGTTTGTATTGAAAAATTTAAAGAATTTGGTTCTTTTGGAACATTTAAGGATTAATAATATATGAATTTATCAACAGGAATTATTGGCTTACCAAATGTTGGAAAGTCAACACTTTTTAATGCGATTACTAATTCAAAAGTAGAAGCAGCAAATTATCCATTTGCAACCATTGAACCCAATGTCGGAATAGTAAATTTACCAGATTCTAGAATTGATAAATTAGTAGAACTAGTTCAGCCTGAAAATGTAGTAAAATCAATTGTTAAATTTGTAGACATTGCTGGATTAGTTAAAGGGGCTAGTAACGGTGAAGGATTAGGAAATAAATTTTTACAAAATATTCGAGATGTTAATGCTATTGTTCATGTTGTAAGATGTTTTGAAGATAATGATATTGTTCATGTTAATGAAACAGTTGATCCTGTTCGTGATGTTGAAATCATTAATTTAGAATTGATATTATCAGATTTAGAAATTGTCAATAATAGAATTGGTAGAATTCAAAAAGTGGTTGTTGCTAATAAAGATAAAAATTCTAAATTTGAATATGATGTTTTAATGAAAATTAAAACTACATTAGAAAAAGGAAAATTAGCTATAGAAAGCAATTTATCTGATGAGGAATTTGCTATAATTAGGCACTTTAATTTAATAACTATGAAACCATATATGTTTGTGGCTAATATTAGTGAAAATGAAATAACTAATCCAGATGCAAATAAGCATTTTCTAAAATTAAAAGAATATGCTATTAATAAAAAAATTAATATAATACCTATTAGTGCTAAAATTGAATCTGAAATTGCAAGTTTAAAAAAAGAGGAGCAAGCTATATTTCTTGATGAAATTGGTATTAATGAACCAGGACTAAATGTTTTAATTAAAACAACATTTAGTTTATTACAACTCTGCACCTTTTTTACAGTCGGAAAAAAAGAAGTTCGTTCATGAATTTTTAAGAAAAATAGTTTAGCACCTGACTGTGCTGAAATTATTCATAGTGATTTTAAAAAAGGTTTTATTAAAGTTGAAATTATAAAATATAATGATTTTGTGAAATATGGTAGTGAATTAGCTGTAAAAGAAGCTGGTAAATTAAATATTGAAGGAAAAACTTATCAGGTTCAAGATGGCGATATTTGTAATTTTAAGTTTAATGTTTAAATAAGGATTATTAATGGCAAAATTCAGAGCTCTTACTTTACCACAAGGATGAATAGAAGTAATTTGTGGTCCAATGTTTGCAGGTAAATCAGAAGAATTAATTAAGAAATTAAATCGCTTGATTTATGCAGATGTTGAATATGTTATTTTTAAACCGATAGTTGATTCACGTAGTGAGAATGAAATAAAATCACGTTCAGGATTGACTAAGGATGCTGTTAATATTTCTAATTCCTATGAGATCTTAAATTACTTAATGGAATCAAAAAATCGATATAAAGTTATTGCAATTGATGAAGCACAATTTTTTGACAATGATTTAGTAGATGTATGTGATACATTAGCAAATAATGGATATGTTGTCTTAGTTGCCGGTTTAGATCGTGATTTTAGAGGTGAACCATTTGGCCCAATTCCTGTCCTACTTACCAAAGCAGAAATAATTCATAAATTAACTGCTATTTGTACAGAATGTGGTGCTCCTGCAACCATGACACAAAGAATAATAGATAATAAACCTGCTCATTATCAAGTTGACCAATTCCTAATTGGCAATCATAATGACTATTTACCTCGATGCCGACATTGTCACAAGGTTTCAGGCAAAAAGGTAAATGAAATTGAAAAAAAATTTATTCGCTTTACTAGTGAGTTAAAGAATTAATTTTATTTTTTAGTAAATGTTAAATCAAGCTCTTCTAATTCTTTTTGATTGACCCTTGTTGGTGAATTGGATAATAAATCATATCCTGAGGAGTTTTTCGGAAAAGCAATAACATCTCTAATACTATTTGACTTAGTAATAATCATCATTAAACGATCAATGCCAATTGCTAGACCTCCATGAATTGGCACTCCATATTTAAAAGCTTCAATTAAAAAACCAAATTTATCATTAATTTCATCTTGTTTTAAGCCAAGTGCTTTAAACATTCTTTCTTGAATTTCTAAGTCATTAATTCTTATTGAGCCACCACCTAATTCAAAACCATTTAAAACAATATCATAGCTTCGAGCTTTTGCATTCTTAAAGTTTATATCAAAATCTTTTATGCATTCACTTGTTGGACTAGTGAAAGGGTGATGAGCGGCAATGTATTTTTTTTCTTCTTCACTATATTCAAATAATGGTCAATTAATAATTCATGCAAAATTATATTTATTTTTATCTTTTAAATTTAGAATTGAACCTAGTTCATTTCTAACCGCACCTAATGATTTTAATGTCATTTCTTGTTTACCAGCAACAAAAAGAATAGTAGCATTTTCTAATTGATGCTTTTTTAAAATTTTGTTTATTAAATCTTCTTCGATAAATTTAGAAATTGAACCATTTTTAATTTTATATTTTTCAACATTAATTCATGCTAATCCTTTAGCTCCATTGTCTTTTGCTAATTTTTCAAGCAATGTTATTTTCTTACTATCAATTTCATCTTTAACTATTAAATAATTAATTGAATTATTATTATCAATTTCAGTTTTAAAAATTTTAAATTGAGTATCTTTAAAAATGTCATTTGCTGAATAAATTTCAATGTCAAATCTTAGATCTGGTTTATCAGTTCCATATTTTTTCATTGCTTTAAAATAATCAATTCTTGGAAAGGGAGTTTTAATTTTAATGTCTAAAACTTTTTTGAAAATATAAACTAACAAATCCTCAACTAATGTTTGAATAGTATGTTCATCAATAAATGACATTTCAATGTCTAATTGTGTGAATTCAGGTTGACGATCAAGTCTTAAATTTTCATCACGAAAACAGCGAGCTATTTGAAAATATTTTTCAAAACCAGATACCATTAACAATTGTTTATAAATTTGTGGAGATTGTGGAAGAGCAAAAAAAGAATGTAAATTGTTTCTTGTGGGTACCAAATAATCTTTTGCTCCTTCAGGAGTTGGTTTACATAGAATAGGTGTTTCAATATATGTAAAGCCTTTTTTTTCTAAAAAACTCATAATAGCATTAATTGTTTTAGATCTTAAAATGATATTATTTTTTACATCTTTATTTCTTAAATCTAAGTAACGATATTTTAATCTTGTTTCTTCATTGGTTACAATAAAATCATCTTCAATAACAAAAGGTAAATTTTGAGCACGAGAAATAATTTCAATTTCATCTAAATTAATTTCATATGCACCAGTTGGTATTTTTTCATTAATTGCACTTCTTTTATTAACTATTCCTAAAATTTTAACTACTGATTCCTTTGAAATGTTTTCAATTAAGTCAAAGTATTTATTTTTGTTTTGAACTATTACTTGCACCAACCCAGTAACATCGGTAACATCCAAAAAAATTAAATTACCTAATTTACGTTTCTTTTTTATTCAGCCATAAATAGTTACCTTTTTATTTAATTTATTTTCATTAATATCAAGACAATATGTTCTATTTTTCACTATAATCTCCTATATTTTTTTTAAAGTAGTTGAGTACATCATCAAATTTTATTTTTGTTTCTTTTTTATTATTTTGATCTTTAATAATAACAACTTTTTCATCTATCTCTTTTTTTCCTATAATAATAACATACTTACATTTATTAAATTCTGCAAATTTAAAATGTTTTTTTAACTCAAATGTATTAGCAATAAAATCAGAACTATATCCATTTAATCTAAGAATATTTTGCAATAAGAAACTTATTTTTAATGCTTCAGCATCAAGTGGTGCAAAAACAATGTTTAAATTATTGTCTTGGTGAAAAAAATTAGGGTTTTCATCATTAATAGCAATAATAAATCTTTCAACTCCAAGAGCAAAACCAAAACCAGGAACATCTTTACCACCAGTTGCTGCCACTAATGATGAATATCCCCCACCACCAATAAGAGTAGACTGACCTTTTAATTTATCACTTGTTGATATAAATTCGAAAACTAATCCACTATAATAATCTAAACCTCTAACTAAATTTAAATTAATAGTGTAATTGATTTTGTAAAAATCAAGTTGAGTTTTAACTTGCTCAAAATATTTATTTTCTTCTTCAGTTAAAAATTGATTTAATTTAGGAGCATTAATAACAAAGTCCTTTTTTCCATCTTCTTTATCGTCTAAAATCCTTAAAGGATTAGTTTCTAATCTTAATTTTGAATCATTAGATAACTTATCTTTATATTTTTTAAAGTATTCTTTTAATTCCTTAATCCATAAAGCTCTTGATTTAACACTTCCAAGATTATTAATTTCTAAAACATATTTATTAATCTTACATGCACTAATAATTGCATTAGCTAAAACAAGCATATTGATCTCATCACTAATTTGAAAATTTCCTACACATTCAACACCAAATTGATGAAATTGCCTTTGTCTTCCTGATTGAGGTCTATCATACCTAAACATTGGTCCAAAATAAAAAAACTTTATTGGATAATTTGAATTTTCTAATAATTTGTTTTCAACTATAGCACGGATTGTACCAGCTGTTCCTTCAGGTCTTAGAGCTATATTTCTATCACCTTTATCTTTAAAATCATAAAATTCTTTATGAACAATATCTGAATCTGTTCCTACTGCCTTAGTAAATAATTCTCTTGACTCAAAAATTGGAGTTTTTATTTCTTGAAAATTAAACACCCTTGCATATTCTCTAACAAGGTCTTCAATTAATCTAAACTCCTGAATTGATTTACCATATAAATCAACAGTACCTCGAGGCTTTGTATATTGCATAATAGAATAATTATATATTTTTTTAAAATTATTTTAAAGCCAATTATATAATTGGATATTTTAGTTGATAAATTCCTTTTATCTTGCTTGTACGAAAAGTAATTTCATCAATGTTCTTGCATGCAATTAATCCTAATGAACTAATAATTATATTAGCAGTATTACCATTTAAAATAAAATGAATATTTTTAAATTCTTCATTATTTGAAAATGATATTAAATCTTGTTCATCTTTATAATATTCAAATTTATGACTATTAATTTTAAGATTATCATTAAT